>JBJMGZ010000480.1:0-7357 GCA_045807605.1 Thermoanaerobaculia bacterium
AGCCGGCGGGCGTGATCGAGCTCGGCTCCGGCGAGCGTCTCGGCCGCCGCGGTCACCGCGAGCGCCCGCTCCCCCACCGCCCGCTGCGCGAGCGCCGCCACGACCGCGGAGTCCACGCCGCCCGAGTAGGCCACAAGCACCGATCCGCGGCCGGCGAGGTCGGCGACGAGGGTGTCGATGGGGCTCGGCTCGCTCATCGCGGGGGAGTCCGCCGGAAGATGCCCAGCCGGTTGGCCACCGCGAAGAAGATGCTGTACACGCAGAAAGCATAGAGCCCCACGAGCGGGGCGCCGCGCTGGAACGCGAGCGGCAACATGGCCTTGAGCAGGAGGATCAGCCCCAGCGGGGCGAGGAAGTAGCCGGCCAGCAGACGGCGCCGGGCCTGCGATTCGGGATCGAGGTCCCGGCTGCGGTAGACGTAGAGATTGCCCGCTCCCCAGCCCATCGCGACCGCCACGCTGTAGTACGGGTAGAAGCCCAGGGCCAGCGTGCCTTCGGGCGTGACCATCCGGAACACGGCCAGGAGGTAGACCAGCCAGCACGCCAGGAACAGGCCGAGCAGGACCAGCTCCCACCGCTTCACGCCGTCGCCCTACCCCTCATAGCTCTCCACCGGCGGGCAGAGGCACATCAGGTTGCGATCGCCCCAGACGTTGTCGATCCGGCCGACGTACGGCCAGAACTTGCGCTCCTTGACCCACGGCGCCGGGAAGATCGCCTGCTCGCGCGTGTACGGCCGGTCCCACTCGGACGACATCGCGTCCTCGGCGGTGTGCGGCGCATTCTTGAGCGCGTTGTTCGCGCGGTCCATCCGCCCCTCTTCGATGGCACGGATCTCCTCGCGGATCGCGATCATGGCGTCGCAGAAGCGGTCCAGCTCCGCCTTGGACTCGCTCTCCGTGGGCTCGATCATCAGCGTGCCGGGCACCGGGAAGGACATGGTCGGCGCGTGGAAGCTGAAGTCCATCAGGCGCTTGGCCACGTCCTCGGCCTCGATGCCGGCGCTCGCCTTGAACGGGCGGAGGTCGAGGATGAACTCGTGCGCCACCCGTCCCTTCGACCCGCGGTAGAGCACCGGGTAGTGCTCCTTCAAGCGCGCCGCCATGTAGTTGGCGTTGAGGATCGCGACCTCGGTCGCCTGGACCAGCCCCTCGGCTCCCATCATGGCGATGTGGGCCCACGAGATCGGCAGGATGCTCGCGCTCCCCCAGGGGGCCGCGGAGACCGGCCCGATCCCCTGGGCGCCGCCCCTCCCTCCGAGATCCGCCAGCGGATGGCCGGGCAGGAACGGCTCCAGGTGCGCGGCCACGCAGATCGGCCCCATGCCCGGACCGCCGCCGCCGTGCGGGATGCAGAAGGTCTTGTGCAGGTTGAGATGGCAGACGTCCGCGCCGTAGTCGCCCGGGCGGCAGAGCCCCACCTGGGCGTTCATGTTCGCGCCGTCCAGGTAGACCTGGCCGCCGTGCTCGTGGACGATCTCGCAGATCTCCCGGATCCCCTCCTCGAACACGCCGTGCGTCGAGGGGTAGGTGACCATGATCGCGCCGAGGCGGTCGCGGTGCTGCTCCGCCTTGGCCCGCAGGTCGGGGATGTCCACGTTGCCGTTCGAGTCGCACGCGACCGGAACCACCTTCATGCCCGCCATGACCGCCGAGGCCGGGTTCGTGCCGTGCGCCGAGACCGGGATCAGGCAGACGTCCCGGTTCTCCCCTCCGCGGGAGCGGTGGTACGCCCGGATGACCATGAGGCCGGTGTACTCCCCCTGCGATCCGGCGTTCGGCTGCAGCGAGCAGGCGGTGAAGCCGGTGATCTCGCACAGCCAGCGCTCCAGCGTCCGGAACAGGGTCCGGTATCCCTGGACCTGCGCGGCCGGCGCGAAGGGGTGGATCTCGCCGAACTCCGGCCAGGTCACGGGGACCATCTCGGTCGTGGCGTTGAGCTTCATCGTGCACGAGCCGAGCGGAATCATGGAGGTCGCCATGGACAGGTCGCGCGCTTCCAGCCGCTTGATGTAGCGCAGCATCTCGTGCTCGGTGTGGAAGCGGTGGAAGATCGGGTGCGCCAGGATCTCGGACGTGCGGGCATGGGGCGCCGGGATGTCCACGTCGACTGCCTTGACGAGGGCGTCGAGCGAGAAGCGGCGAGCCTCGCCACCGTCGAAGATCGAGATCAGCTCCTCCACGTCGGTCACCGAGGCGGCCTCGTCGAGCGCGATGCCTACCGTATGATCGTCCAGCCGCCGCAGGTTGATCCCGCGCTCCTCGGCGGCCTTGACGATGCTGTCGGCCGAACGGTCTCCCAGCCCGACGCGCAGGGTGTCGAAGAAGGGTTCGCTCCCCACGTCGTAGCCGAGCCGGCGCAATCCCTCCGCGAGGACCGTGGCGAGCGCGTGCACCCGGCGGGCGATCCGGCGCAGCCCCTCGGGGCCGTGGTAGACCGCGTACATGCCGGCCATGATGGCGAGCAGCACCTGCGCCGTGCAGATGTTGCTCGTCGCCTTCTCGCGCCGGATGTGCTGCTCGCGCGTCTGGAGGGCCATGCGGAAGGCGGTCTTCCCGTGGCGGTCGCGCGAGACGCCGATCACCCGGCCGGGGAGCTGCCGCTTGTGCTCGTCGCGGGTCGCCAGGAAGGCCGCGTGCGGACCGCCGTAGCCCATGGGCACGCCGAAGCGCTGCGCCGAGCCGACGGCAATATCGGCGCCGATCTCGCCCGGCGGACGGAGCAGGGTGAGGGCCAGCAGGTCGGTCGCCATGACCACCATGGCCCTGGCCTCGTGGGCGCGCTCCGCGATCTCCGAATAGTCCCGGATGCGCCCGTCCGTGGCCGGGTACTGGAGGAGGATGCCGAAGACGTCTTCGAAGTCGATCGACTCCGCGTCCCCGACCCTCACCTCGACGCCGATGGCGCCGGCGCGGGTCTTGACCACCGCGATGGTCTGGGGGTGGCAGTCCGCGGCCACGAAGAAAGTATTCCGGGTACTTCCCTTCGGAGCGTCCACGCACATGTGCATGGCCTCGGCCGCGGCGGTCCCCTCGTCGAGGAGCGAGGCGTTGGCGACGGGCAGACCGGTCAGGTCGGCCACCATCGTCTGGTAGTTGAGGAGCGCTTCGAGCCGGCCCTGGGAAATTTCGGCCTGATAGGGGGTGTACTGGGTGTACCAGCCCGGGTTCTCCAGGATGTTGCGCTGGATGACGCCGGGCACCAGGCAGCCGGAATAGCCCATGCCGAGGAAGCTGCGGAACACCCGGTTGTTCGCGGCGATGCCGCGCAGGACCGCGAGCGTCTCGCGCTCTCCGAGCGAGCGGTCGTCGGGGAGGTTCGAGAGCGAGAACCGGCCGCGCAGGCGGATGGACTCCGGGACCGTCTCCCCGACCAGCCGCTCCAGGGAGTCGACGCCGATCGTCTCCAGCATCTGGCGCGTCTCGTCCTCCTGCGCTCCCAGGTGCCGGCGGACGAACGTGTCCGTCGGCTGAAGGAGGGCAGGGATGCCGCCCGCCGATACCGGCGGAGCGCCGGCCCCGGGCTCGCGCAGGACAGCCGTCTCGGTCTCGTTATTCGGCGCCACTCTTCACGTACTCCTCATACTGCTCGGAGCTCATGAGCGATTTGAGATCCGCGGCCGAGGAGAACCGGACCTTGACCAGCCAGCCCTCCGTGTGCGGCTCCTCGTTCAACAGCTCCGGATCGTCCACCACGGCATCGTTGATCTCGACGATCTCGCCGGCCACGGGCGAATAGACCTCCGCCACGGCCTTGACCGATTCGATGGTCCCGATCTCGTCGTTCGCGTCGAACACCTGCCCGACCTCCGGCAGCTCGACATACACGACCTCGCCCAGCTCCTGCTGCGCGAACTCCGTGATGCCGAGCACGCAGATGTCGTCCTGGACGCGGACCCACTCGTGCTCCTTGGAATAGAGGTATTCGGTCGGATACATCCTCAGTCACCCTCCAATCTGGCTGGTCCAACCCGGCTCTGGACCGAAATATTCACTACTTTGGACGACGATAAAACGGAACCTCGACGACCGCCGCGGACAGCCCCTTGCCGCGCACGTCGATCTCCAGCGGCGTCCCCGGCGCGGCCAGCTCCACCGGCACGTAGGCCATGCCGATCGCCTTCTCGAAGGAAGGGCTCCAGGTGCCGCTGGTGACGGCGCCTACCGCACGGCCATCGGACTTCACCGCGTGCCCCTGGCGCGCGATGCCGCGGCCCTGGACCTCGAAGCCGATCAGCTTGCGCCGCGGCCCCTCGGCCTGCTGCGCCGCGAGCGCCGCGCGGCCCTGGAAGTCCCCCTTGTTCATCTTGACCACCCAGGCGAGCCCGGCCTCGAACGGCGTCGTGGACTCGTCGATCTCGTGGCCGTAGAGCGCCATCGACGCCTCCAGGCGCAGCGTGTCGCGGGCGCCGAGCCCCGCCGGGAGGGCACCCGCCTCCAGCAGCCGGCGCCAGATCGCGGGCGCATCTTCTGGCGCGACGTAGAGCTCGAAGCCGTCCTCCCCGGTGTAGCCGGTGCGCGAGATCAGGGCCGGACGGCCGGCCACATCGCCTTGTAGAAAGCCGTAGTACTTGAGGTCCATGGCCGCGGGGGGAGCGAGCGGACGCAGCATCTCCACCGCTTTCGGCCCCTGGAGCGCGACCAGCGCCCAGCGGTCGCTCTCGTTCGTCACCCGGGCATCCGATCCTGCTCTCGAGGCGATCCACTCGAAGTCGCGGTCCGCGTTGGAGGCGTTGACCACGACCAGGAACTCCTCCGCGCCGATGCGGTAGACGAGGAGGTCGTCGACGTAGGTGCCGGCGTCGGTGAGCAGGCCGCTGTAGTGGGCGCGTCCCGGCGCGAGCTTGGAGACGTCGTTGGGGGTCAGGCGCTGCAGAAAGGCCTCGGCCCCGGGCCCCTGGACCCGGACCTCGCCCATGTGGGAGACGTCGAAGATGCCGGCCGCCGTGCGCACGGCCCGGTGCTCCTCGATCACTCCCTGATACTGCACCGGCATCTCCCAGCCGGCGAAGTCCACCAGGCGTGCCCCGGCCTCCACGTGGCATTCGTACAAAGGTGTGCGCTTCAGGCTCTCGCTCGTGGCCATCCGGCTCCCCCTGCCTCCGGTTTCCTGGTTATGGATGGATGTCGTTCCCCCCCGGCTGGCGGGCGACCTGAAACGCTATCACAGAGCACCCGCAGGAAATCCTCCGCTCGCGGGTTCCTAGGGTCAAGACAGGGCCGGACGAGCGCCGGCCCGGAACCAAGGAGATCCGATGATGAGACGGAGACTGCCGGTTGCCCTCGCGCTGTTCACCTTCCTCGCCCTTCCCCTCCTGGCCGCGGCCGCCCCGGGACGCGGCGGCAATCCCGCGGACATCCTGCACAACCCCCGGGCGCTGGCGCGCTACCTGAGGCTGACGCCGGCCCAGATCGAGACCACGAAGCAGCTCGCGCAGACCCTGCACAACACGACCAAGCCGCTCTACCAGCAGATCGAGCCGCTCGAGGACCAGCTCCACAGCCAGCTCGAAGCCGCCAGCCCGGACGCCTGCGCCGTCGGCGCCACCGTGGTCCAGATCGATGGCATCCGCGACCAGATCCGGGATGCCCGCCAGGACTTCGACGAGGCCTTCTCGGCCATCCTGACGCCGGAGCAGCTCGCCAAGTACGAGGCTCTCAAGGATGCCGCGAAGATCGGCGAGGAAGAGGGCGAGGGCGAATAGCCCCAGAGAATTCCGGCCGGGAGCGGAGCCCAGGTTCAAGCCACCTCTCCCTCGCTCCGTCCCCGGCCCTTTTTTGTCACCGAAGCTTCACCGAGCCGTCACACCGCCCCCTTTGCCAAGCCCTGGCCTTTCGCGGTATCTCTCTCTCGGAGAGGTGCCGACATGAGACTCCTTCTTGTACGACACGCCATCGCCGAAGAGCGGGAGGACTTCGCCCGCACCGGCAAGGACGACCGCCTGCGCCCCCTGACCGACGAGGGGCGCAAGAAGATGAAGCAGGCCGCCCGGGGCCTGCGCGCCCTGGTGCCGGAGATCGACCTGCTGGCCACCAGCCCGCTGACCCGCGCCGCCCAGACCGGCGCGATCCTCGACACGGTCTACGGCGGGCTCGACGAGGTCGAGATCGAGGAGCTGTCGCCCGAGACAACCCCGGAGGCGTTCCTCCGCTGGCTGCGCAAGCAGAAGGGGGATGTGATCGCGGCCGTGGGCCACGAGCCCAGCCTCAGCCAGATCCTCGGCTGGCTCCTCACCGGGACCGACCGCCGGCTCTTCGCGTTCCGCAAGGGGGGCGCCTGCCTGCTGGAGCTCGGAGACGAGCCCGCCGGCGGCACGGCCACGCTGCTCTGGGCCCTCACCCCCGCCCAGCTCCGGACGCTCGCGGATTGATCGTGGCGGCTTGACCATGGATGATCCTGCCGACCTGATGAGCCGTCCGCCCGAGGAGGGCGCGCGGCTCATCGCCCTGTCCTGGCTCGACCAGGCCGTGGCAGCCTTCCCCCGGCTCCAGGATCCGGCGGACGCGGAGGCGCTCCACGACTTCCGGGTCGGTCTCCGGCGCCTGCGGAGCTGCCTGCGCTCCTACCGTCCCTGGCTGGAGGAGAGCCTGCCGAAGAAGCTCCGGCGGCGCCTGCGCGACCTGGCCGGCTCCACCGGCCCGGGACGGGACACGGAGGTCCAGATCGACTGGCTGCGCGGCCGCTCCCGCCACCTGGGCTCCTACCACCGGGCCGGCCTGGCCTGGATCGTCGGCCGGCTGGAGGAGCGCCTGCGCGCGGCCAACGAGGAGATGTCCGCCCGCCTGCCCAAGGAGCTTCCCCGCATCGAGGCGGACCTGCGCGACCGCCTCTCGACCTACCACACGGAGATCCACCTGGCGGCCGGCGGCCGTCCCTCGCCCACGCTGGCCGAGGTCACCGCGGGCATCCTCCGGCGCCAGGCCACGGAGCTGGAGTCCCACCTCGCCCGGGTGGACGGCCCCGAGGACGAGCACGAGGCCCACGAGGCCCGGATCAGCGCCAAGCGCCTGCGCTATCTCCTGGAGCCGTTTGGCCCCGAGCAGCCGCTGGTCAAGCGGATGAAGAAGCTGCAGGACCTCCTCGGCGAGCTCCACGACGCGCACGTCCTGGAGACCGAGCTCTCCGAAGCCCTGCAGGTCGCCGCCGCCGAGCGCGTCCGCCGGCTCCTGGAGGTCTCGCTCGCGGATGCGCCGGACGACGCCCTGATCCGCGCCGAGCGCCGGAGGGTCCGCGAGTCCGGCCTCCTCGCCCTCGCCCGCCTGAACCGCGCCCGCCGCAACCGCCTGTTCGAAGAGCTGGAGGCGGATTGGCTGGAAGGCCGGGGGGCGGGGCTCTTTGCGGAGGCGGAGGGGGTGGC
>JBJMGZ010000481.1:0-3308 GCA_045807605.1 Thermoanaerobaculia bacterium
CAGGGACCAGCCCCTCCGCCGCGTACGGGGCGAAGGATGCCGCGAAATCGTCGTTCCAGCCGAGCTCTTCGAGGGTGATTGGCGGCATGGGGAGATCCACCGGACCCCTGCATTCTGCCACACACCCCCGCAGCCGGGGCCGCGCGGCAGCCTCTCTCCTCCCTTGGCGTGAAATAGGGGAGGGGGGTATGTTGTTTTCCAGGACGGAGGTGAGACATATGACTCCACTCGAATGGATCGTCATCCTGGCAGGCGCCGTCGCGGTCGCCTGGGTGAACTGGTACTTCTTCCTGGCCCGCCGAGGGAAGGCCACGGCCGAGACCTGCGAGGGCGGGAGCCAGGAGGTCACGATCACCGTCCAGGGCGGTTACGAGCCCGCCGAGGTCCATCTCAAGAAGGGCGTTCCGGCGCGGCTGGTGTTCGACCGCCGGGAGACCTCGAGCTGTTCCGAGGAGGTCGTGATCCCGGACTTCGGCATCCGCCAGTTCCTCCCCGCGTTCCAGAAGACGGCGGTCGAGCTCAAACCGCAGTCGGCGGGGAGCTTCGAGTTCACCTGCGGGATGAGCATGCTGCGCGGCAGGCTCGTCGTGGAAGGCTGAGGAGGCCATCATGGCTACCACCCTGATCACCATCCCGGTCAGCGGGATGACCTGCGCCGGTTGCCAGGCCGGCGTGCAGAAGAGCCTGCAGCGCCAGCCGGGCGTCGTGGACGCCGCGGTCAACCTGATGCTGGGCAGCGCCGCCGTGACCTACGACCCGGCCGTGACCCGGCCCGAGGCGCTGGTCGAGGCGATCCGCGAGACCGGCTACGGCGCCGAGCTGCCCGCCGCCGAGCGCACGGCGTTCGAGGAGCAGGAGGCCCGCGACAAGGCCCAGGCCGAGGAGTTTCACGAGCTGCGCGGCAAGGCGCTCTTGAGCGGCATCGCCGGCCTGATCGCGATGATCGTCTCCATGCCGCTGATGGCTCCGGCAGGCGGTCACTCGCACGGCCCCGTGGCCGATCCCTTCATGCGCTGGGCCATGGAGTCCCTGAGCCCGGCGCTCGAACGGGTCCTGCCCTGGCTCTACCGCGTCGATCCGCGGGTGCTCTCGTACGGGCTGCTGGCGCTCGCGGTGGGGATCATGGCCTGGGCCGGACGGCATTTCTATACCCGCGCCTGGAGCAGCTTCCGGCACCACTCGGCGGACATGAACACGCTGATCGCCGTGGGCACGGGCGCGGCCTTCCTCTACTCCGTGCTCGCCACGGCGGTCCCCGGTTTCTTCCTGCGCCGGGGCCTCCAGCCGGACGTCTACTACGAGGCCGTGATCCTCATCATCGCCCTGATCCTCACGGGCAACGCCCTCGAGGCCCGGGCCAAGAGCCGGACCTCCGCGGCCCTGCGCGGCCTGATCGCGCTCCAGCCGAAGACCGCCCGCGTGCTCCGGAGCCATGAAGAGGTGGACGTCCCGATCGAGGAGGTCCGCGGCGGAGATACGGTCGTCGTCCGGCCGGGCGAGCGGGTGCCCGTGGACGGCGAGGTCCTCTCCGGCGCGAGCGCCGTGGACGAGTCCATGCTGACCGGCGAGTCCATGCCGGTCGAGAAGGGGCCGGGCGACCGGGTCATCGGCGGCACCATCAACCGTACGGGCGCCTTCCGCTACCGGGCCACGGCGCTGGGCGCGGACAGCATGCTCGCCAGGATCGTCAAGCTCATGCGCGAGGCCCAGGGCTCCCGCGCTCCGATCCAGCGCCTGGCCGACCGGATCAGCGCCGTGTTCGTGCCGGTGGTGCTCCAGATCGCCATCGTCACCTTCGTGGTCTGGTTCGTGGCCGCGGACTCGGCTCCGGCCGTGCGCGCCTTTGCCGCGGCGGTCGCCGTGCTCATCATCGCCTGCCCCTGCGCCATGGGTCTGGCCGTGCCGACCGCGGTCATGGTCGCGACCGGCCGGGGCGCCGAGCTCGGCGCGCTGATCAAGGGAGGCGAGGCGCTCCAGCGGGCCGGCGACATCACCCATGTGGTGCTGGACAAGACCGGCACGGTCACCGAGGGCCGCCCCACCGTGACCGACGTGGTGAACATGGAAGGAAGGCAGCCGGAGGAGCTGCTGCGGCTCGTGGCTTCCCTGGAAGCTTCCTCCGAGCATCCTCTGGCCGACGCCATCGTGCGCCACGCCCGGGACCTCGGGCTGTCCCTGGCGCAGACCGCGGAGTTCCAGTCGGTGACCGGCCGCGGCGCGTTGGGGATGGTGGACGGCGCGGCGCTCGCCGTGGGCAACGAGAAGCTGATGGCGGACTACGCGGTCCCGGTCGAGCCCCTGCGGGCCGACGCCGAGCGCCTGACCGCGCAAGGCAAGACGCCGGTCTGGGTGGCGCTCGACGGCAGGCTCGCCGGGCTCCTGGCCGTGGCCGATCCGATCCGGCCCACTTCCAAGGAGGCCATCGCCCGCCTGAGGCGGATGGGCCTCCAGGTCGTGCTCCTGACCGGCGACAACCGGCGCACGGCCGAGGCGATCGCGAGCCAGGCCGGGATCGATCGTGTCGTGGCGGGCGTGCTCCCCGAGGGCAAGGTCGAGGAGGTCCGCCGGCTCCAGCAGGAGGGCGCCGTGGTCGCCATGGTGGGCGACGGCATCAACGACGCTCCGGCGCTGGCGCAGGCGGACGTGGGCATCGCGGTCGGCAGCGGCACGGACATCGCCATCGAGGCGAGCGACGTCACCCTGATGCGCGGCGACCTCGGCGGCGTGGCCGACGCGATCGCGCTCTCGCGGCGGACGATGCGCACCATGAAGCAGAACCTCTTCTGGGCGTTCATCTACAACGTGGTGGGCATCCCCATCGCCGCCGGAGCGCTCTATCCTGTTTTCGGACTGCTGCTCTCCCCGATCCTGGCGAGCGCCGCCATGGCGTTCAGCTCGGTGAGCGTCGTGGCCAACAGCCTCCGCCTCCGGCGCGCGCGGTTCGCGTGAGAGAAAGGAAGCCGATGATGGAAGCGATACCGGAGCCGGAGCGCAAGGCGGCGGGGGTGGACCCAGAGATCAAGGACAGCAATCTCAAGCGCCTGCGCCGGATCGAGGGCCAGGTCCGCGGCCTCCAGAAGATGGTCGAGGAGGACCGCTACTGCCCTGACATCCTCGTGCAGGTCTCCTCCGTCCAGGAGGCCCTGCGCTCCGTGGGCCGCGAGCTCATGAGGAACCACCTGAAGCACTGCGCCACCCAGGCGATCCGCGAGGGCGGCGAGAGGTCGGATGCGATGGTGAACGAGCTGATCGAGATGGTGTACAAGCACTCACGTTGATGACTGGGAGCGCCGGCGGGACGCCGGCGC
>JBJMGZ010000482.1:0-5453 GCA_045807605.1 Thermoanaerobaculia bacterium
ATCCTGCCGATCTACAACGTGGACGGCCACGAGCGGGTGTCGCCCTACAACCGTCCCAACCAGAACGGCCCCAGGGAGGGCATGGGCTTCCGCACCACGGCGGCGGGGCTGGACCTCAACCGGGACAACCTCAAGATCTCCTCCCCCGAGGCGCGCGCCCTGGTCGCCCTGGTGAACGCCTGGCGCCCGCACCTGCACGTGGACGACCATGTGACGGACGGGGTCGATCACGACTGGGTCCTGACCTGGTCGTGGGCCGAGGCCCCGCAGGCGCCGCTCCCGGTCGACCTCTGGCTGCGCGACCATCTTCCCAAGGCGCTCGCCGCGACCGAGAAGGCCGGCCACCGCGCCGGTCCGTACGTGGATCTGAAGGACGGCAACGATCCGAGCAAGGGGTTCAGCTCCTGGGTGGGCGCGCCGCGCTACGCCACCGGCTACTACCCGCTGCGCAACCGGCCGTCGATCCTGGTCGAGATGCACTCCTACAAGCCCTACAAGCAGCGGGTGCTCGCCAACCGCGACTTCCTGCTCGCCGTGCTGGCGGAGATCGCAGCCGATCCCGCCGGCCTGACGCGTGCCGTGGCCGAGGCCGAGGCCGCCACGGTCGCGCTGGGGCGGCCGGACGCGAAGCCGTCCACGGTCGCGGTGGTCTACGACGAGAGCGAGGCCGCGGATACGATCCGCTTCCCGGTCTACGCCCACGAGCTGGGCTCGTCCGTGGTGACCGACGCGCCGCTCCTGCGCTACCGCCGCGGCGAGGTGCAGGAGATGGAGGTCCCCTGGTACCACCGGCCGAAGGTGACCCTGACCCTTCCCCGTCCGCGCGGCTACCTCGTGCTCCCCGGCTGGCCGCAGATCGAGAAGCGCCTGCGCACCCATGGCCTGCGGGTCGAGACCGTCCGCGAGCCGGCGGAGATCGAGGTCGAGACGATCCGCGTCGCCGACCCCCAGTTCGCCGAGCGCCCCTACCAGGGGTTGCACCGGGTCGAGGCGAAGGCGGAGCGCCGGACCGAGCGCCGGCGCATCCCCGCGGGTGCTCTCTGGGTGCCGGCCGATCAGCCGGACTTCGCCATCGCGGTGCAGCTCTTCGAGCCCGAGGCCACCGACTCGCTGGTGAGCTGGGGGCTCCTCTCCAGCGTGTTCGAGCAGAAGGAGTACATCGACTCGCGCGTGCTCGAAGAGCTCGCCGGGGAGATGATCAAGGACCCGAAGACCGCGGACGCGCTCCAGGAGGCGATGAAGGACGAGAAGTTCGCCAAGGACCCGTTCGCGCGCTACCTCTGGTGGTACCGCCGCACGCCCTACTGGGACGAGACGATCGGGCTCCTGCCGATCTACCGGGTCATGCAGGCGCCGAAGCTGCAGACGGAGCCTGCTCGATGAGACCCGCGATCTCCGGCGGGATCGGGATGGCCTGGATGCCGTCCTCGAACAGGCAGTAGACGGTGGTCACCTGGCCGCGTGCCACGGCCCGTTCCCCGAGGCGGATGTCGAAGCCGTAGGTGAGCGACGACGTGCCCTTGCGCAGCACGCGCAGGTGGATGTCGAGCTCGTCGCCGAAGCGGGCCGGCGAGAGGAACTCGCAGGAGGCGGCGACCCGCGGCCAGCCGACGTGGCGGCCCCCGGCATCCCGGTACGAGCCCGGGTTCGCGCCCAGGCTGCGCAGGAATTCGTGCTCGGTCTGCTCCATGAAGACGTAGAAGCGGGAGAAATGGACGATCCCTCCCATGTCGGTGTCGACGAACTCGATGCGGCGGCGGGTGCGGTATTCACAGATGGCGTGGGTGGCAGGCATGGCGGCGGGATTGTACCCGTGATTCAATAAAGCACCTGATGAGATCCTCCCGCTCCATCCCGGCCAGGCTCGCGCTCGGGCTGTTCGCCGCCTTCCTCGCCATCTCCCTCTTCGAGGCGGCGCGCGCGTCGGCCAGGAGCAGCCTCCTGCTGTTCCAGGCCCGCGGCGAGACGCCGTACCAGGAGCGCATCCGGGCCTACGGCCCCGAGTACACCTTGGCCATCGAGGCGATCCGGCGGAAGATCCCGGAGGACGGCGCCTACATCCTGATCAGCGGCGTCTCCGAATCGGAAGGAGCGCCATACTGGGTCAAGTACGACCTCGCTCCGCGGCGCGCGGCCTACCTCGGCGAGCTCCGCCTGCTGCAGCCGGTCGACCGGCTCCGCAACCGCATGCCCCGGGCGGCCCGCTGGGTGGTGATCGCCTACGGCTCCTACCGTCCCCCGGTGCTGATCGAGCGCTACAAGTTCGTGCAGGAGAGGAAGAGGCGCGCCAGGTGAGCGGACTGCGTGAGCTGCTCGCCCATCTCGGCGGCGTGGCGCTCTTCGCCGTGCCCGGCTTCGCCCTGACCGGGCTCTTCCCCGGCCTGCGCGCCACCCCCTGGCTCCGCCGGCTGGGCTTCGGGCATCTCCTCGGAATCGCGACCGTGGCCGGCGCCCTCTACGCGCTCTCGGCCCTGCTCGAAGTCCCGATCCGGCGCCCGGCCATCTTCGCGACCGCGGCCGGGCTGACCGCGCTTGGGCTCGCCGGATGGCTCGCCGGCTGGTGGCGCGCCCGGGGGAGGCGGCTCCGCCGGCCGCTGCCGCTCCGCGCCCGGCTCGCGGCGCTCCTGCTGGCGCTGGCCGGCGCCGGCGTGTCGGCCGGGCTCTTCGCCGACGCGCTCGTGTTCCCGCTGCGCGACTGGGACGGCCGCATGCACTGGGCGGCGCAGGCGCGCTACATCCGCTTCGAGGGCTCGGTCCTGCCCCTGGCGGTCGTGCGCGGCCAGTGGTACATCAACCATCCGCGCTACCCGGTGCTCCTGCCCGTGGCCCAGGTCGCGGTGCTGGAGGCGACCGGGGCGGGCGAGGACGAGCTCTTCTTCCGCGGCCTGTACGCGTCCTTTCTCCCGGCCTTCCTGCTCGTGCTCTACGACGGCGCGCGGCGCTGGGCGGGCTGGCTCCCGGCCGGCCTCGTCACGGCCGCGGCCGCGGGCATCCCGTTCCTGACTTTCTTCGTGGACGGCGGCGCGGCCGGCTGCTACAGCGACCTGCCGCTCGCCTGCTTCTACGGCGCGGCGCTGGTCCTGCTGCTGCGCGGCAGGGTCTTCCCCTCGGACGGCATCGCCGCCGGCCTGCTCCTGGCCGCGGCCGTGCTGACCAAGAACGAGGGGACGATCCTGGCGGGGTTCGCGCTGCTCGCCGCGGCCCTCGTCCCCGGCCTCCGGCTCTGGCGGGCACGCCGGGCAAGGAGCCTGGCGGCCTCGTCGCGCCGCCGCCTGCTCCTCAAGGGGGCGCGCACCTGCGCCGCTGCCTCCGTGATGCTCGCCGTGCTGGCTCTCTTCGTCTACTGGCGCTTCCAGATCCCCAACCGCCAGGACGAGAACTACGAAGAGCGCGCCGCGGCCGGGCAATTCTTTCCCGGTGCGCTCACCCGCATCCCCGACTACGGCGGCCAGATCCTCATCCAGACCTTCCTGACCTGGGAGCGCTGGAGGGGGTTCTGGTGGGTCGCCGTCCTCGTGCTCCTCGCCGGACGGGGCGTCCTGAAAGGAAGACGGGCGGCGCTCGCCTGGCCGCTCCTGCTCGGATTCGCCGCCCCTCTCGCCGTGGCCTGGGGGGCCTACACGGTCCACTGGCAGCCGGAGGAGCTGGCCAAGGTCACCTGGGACCGTTTCCTGGTGCAGGGCTCCCTCCCCTTCTTCCTGCTTCTCTCCCTCGCCCTGCGCGAGGCGCTGCAACGGTCCTCTCTGGGTTGGCGCGTTTATAGCAATAGCTCCAGGGTCTGAAGTTGGCGCAGAGGACGAGCCGATGGCGAGACAGACGAAATCCGACCAGGACCAGGAGGTCCGCGAGAGCCTCTCGCGCTACCGCATCTTCTTCGAGCTGAGCGCCGAGGGCATCTGGCGCTGCGAGTTGGAGGAGCCGGTGCCGGCCGAGCTCCCCGCCGAGGAGCAGATCGAGCTCTTCTACCGCCATGCCTTCCTGGCCGAGTGCAACCGCGGCATGGCCCGGATGTACGGCCTCTCCGAGCCCGCGGAGCTGGTCGGCGCCCGCCTGGGCGACCTGCTCCCGCGCTCGGACACCCACAACGTCGAGTACCTGCGCACCTTCATCCGCTCGGGCTACCGGCTGTCCGGCGCCGAATCGCACGAGCTCGACCGCGAGGGCAAGCCGAAGTACTTCCTGAACAACCTGATCGGCGTGCTGGAGAACGGCCGCCTGATGCGTGTCTGGGGCACCCAGCTCGACATCACCGAGCGCAAGCGGCTCGAAGAGGAGCTGCGGCGCCGCGCCGAGGACCTCGCCGGCGCCGACCGGCGCAAGGACCAGTTCCTCGCCATGCTGGCGCACGAGCTGCGCAACCCACTCGCCCCGATCCGCAACGCCGTCGAGCTGATGCGCCAGGTCGAGACCTTCGACCCCGCGTTCCAGCCGTCGCGCGAGATGGTCGAGCGCCAGGTCAAGCACCTGGCCCGCCTGGTGGACGACCTGCTGGACGTCTCGCGCATCACCCAGGGCAGCATCCGCCTGCGCAAGGAGGCGGTCGAGCTGGGCACCGTGATCGACCGCGCGGTGGAAGCTACGCGGCCGCTCATCGACTCCCGCGCCCACGACCTCAAGGTCCAGCTCCCGACCGACCCGATCCACCTGGAGGCCGATCCCACCCGCCTGGAGCAGATCCTGGCGAACCTCCTCAACAACGCCGCCAAGTACACGATGCCGGGCGGCCAGATCCGGGTGACCGCGGCGCTCGAGGGGGGCGAGGCCGTGGTGCGGGTGCGCGACAACGGCATCGGCGTGCCGCCCGACGTGCTGGAACGGGTGTTCGAGCCCTTCGTCCAGTCCGAGGGCTCCCTCGCGCGCTCCGAGGGGGGGCTCGGGATCGGCCTGACCCTGGTGCGCAGCCTGGTGGAGATGCATGGCGGCAGCGTCGAGGCGCACAGCCCCGGCCTGGGCCAGGGGAGCGAGTTCGTGGTGCGGCTGCCCGCCCGGCTGCCCGCCGAGAAGAGCGCGCCGATGCCCGAGCCGGAGGTCCCCTTCTCCTCCCGCGGCCTGCGCGTGCTCGTGGTCGAGGACAACGTGGATGCCGCCGAGAGCCTCTCCGCCCTGCTCCGCCTCTGGGGCCACGAGGTGCGCATGGTCCACGACGGCCTCGCGGCTCTCGACGCGGCGCGGGAGCAGCATCCCGAGGTCGTGCTGCTCGACATCGGGCTGCCCGGGCTCGACGGCTACCAGGTGGCCAAGCGCCTGCGCGAGGACCCCTCCATGGACGGCGCGCTCCTCGTGGCCATGACCGGCTACGGCCAGCCCGAGGACCGCCGCCGCTCCCGCGAGGCCGGCATCCACCACCACTTCGTGAAGCCGGTGGAACCGTTCGTGCTGCGCACGCTGCTCTCGAACCTGGGGGCGCCGGTGGCTTCGGGACCTTTTTAGTAGGGGCGGGGCTTGCCCCCGCC
>JBJMGZ010000483.1:0-16036 GCA_045807605.1 Thermoanaerobaculia bacterium
TAGCGCGGCACGGGCGGCAGGACTCCGATCACGATGTGGGTCTTGTCGTTCATCTCCATGGCCCGGCCCACGACCTTGGGATCGGCGCCCTGGCTCTGCCAGTACTCGTAGCTGAAGATCAGGACCGGCTCGGCGCCCGGCTTCTCGTCCTCGGGCTGGAAGGTGCGGCCGAGGATGGGCTTGACCCCGAGCACGTCGAAGAAGCTCCACGACACCACGCCGGTCTTGACGCGCCGGGGCTCGCCGCGGTCGAGCAGGGTGAACGCCATGCTGTGATGCTCCACGAGGTCGGCCAGGGCGCGGCTGCGCGCGCGGTAGTCGGCCATCTCCACGGGCGAGACGCCGACGTCCTCCTGCCCGGTCAGGGCGGCGCTCTGGCGCAGGACCACGAGGCGGTCCTCCTGCGGGTAGGGGAGAGGACGGAGGAGGACGCCGTTGACCACGCTGAAGATGGCGGTGTTGGCGCCGATGCCGAGCGCCAGGATGAGCACCACCACGGCCGAGTAGCCGGGCTGCTTGAGCAGCATGCGCGCGCCGTAGCGCAGGTCCTGGAGGAGCTGCTCCCACCGCCGTCCGCCGTGCGCTTCGCGGCACTGCTCCTTGAACTTCTCGACGCCGCCAAAGGCGCGCAGGGCCTCGGTGCGCGCCTGCTCCGGCGTCATGCCGCGGCGGATGTTCTTCTCCGTCTCCATCTCGATGTGGAAGCGCAGCTCCTGCTCCATCTCCCGCTCCTCGCGGCTCTTGAACAGGAGCGATCTCAGGGTCATCCGGAGTCCTTGCATGGTCGATCTCTCCTAGGCCGTCTCGAGGATGCGGTCGATGGCGTCGGACACGCGCTCCCAGTTCTCGGTCTCGGCGTCGAGCTGGCGCCGGCCCTCCTGGGTCAGGCGGTAGAACTTCGCCTTGCGGTTGTTCTCGGACGTGCCCCACTCGGCGGCGATCCACCCCTGGTGCTCCAGGCGGTAGAGCGCGGGGTAGAGCGAGCCCTGGTTCACCTGGAGCACGTCGCGGGAGACCTGCTGGATGCGCTGGGCGATCCCCCATCCATGCGCGGGCTCCAGCGCGAGCGTCTTCAGGATCAGCATGTCGAGCGTGCCCTGCAGGAGGTCGGACTTGGCCTTGTTCATCATCTCTCCTAGATCGTCTACAGGAAGGATGCGCGCGCTCCTGTAGATTGTCAAGGGGAAGATACGGCCGACCATCGGGAAGGTTGCAGGGTTGGGTTAGACTGGAGCCATGACCAAGGCAGACCTGACCCGACACGCCCTGGAGCTTCCTCTCGAGGAGCAGCTCGATCTCGCGCAGGAGCTCTGGGTGCATGGCTCGCCGTCGGCGGACTTCAGCCTTTCGGATGAGCTGAAGGAGCTCCTGGAGGCCAGGCTCCTGGAGGCGCGTACCAACCCCGAAGCCGGGGTTCCCTGGGAAGAAGTGAAAGCCCGTCTGCTCCGGCGGGCATGAAGCTCGTCGTCCGCCGCTACGTCGAGCGCGAGCTCGACCGAGACGCTGGCTGGTACGAAGAACGCCAGCCCGGACTCCGAGAGGACTTCCTCGAAGAGGTCGGGGCCACCCTCTCCCGCATCCAGGGCAACCCGCGGCTCTATCCGATGGTTCATCTGGACATCCACCGGGCTCCGGTCCGTCGCTTTCCGTATGGCGTGTTCTACGCCCTGATCGGGGATGACATCCACGTGCTCGGCGTCGTTCACGATGCCCGGCATCCTTCCGTTTGGCGCCGGCGGCGCTAGCTATCTAGCCAGGGCTCGTCACTAAACAATCGCCAAGGCGCGCTTTCCCTGGGTGCGCCGGCGTCCCGCCGGCATGTCCGGAGAAAATGGCGGAACGCCGGCAAGGGTTTCAGGAAGGCCGGGCCTGCGGCCCAATGTCTTGAAGATGCCGGCGAGACGCCAGCGGACCCAGGGAAAGAAACTGGGAGAGGGCTCGGATAGGAGAGGACCCCCTCCCCAACCCTCCCCCGCTACGCGGGAGAGGGGACCCCCGCCCTCCACTTTCCAGGCTACCTTACTTCGCGGGCACGAACTTCATCGACACCGAGTTCATGCAGTAGCGCAGGCCGGTGGGGCGGGGGCCGTCGGTGAAGACGTGGCCGAGGTGGCCGCCGCAGCGGGCGCAGTGCACCTCGGTGCGCTGCGAGAAGAAGCTGTTGTCCGTCTCGGTCTCCACGTTCTTCGGATCGATCGGCTGCCAGAAGCTCGGCCAGCCGGTGCCCGAGTCGAACTTGGTCTCCGAGCTGAAGAGCGGCAGGCCGCAGGCCGCGCAGACGTAGACGCCCTTGCGGTGGTTGTCGTGCAGCTCCCCGGTGAAGGCGCGCTCGGTGCCCTTCCTGCGCAGCACCTGGTACTGCTCCGGGGTCAGGATCTTCTTCCACTCCTCGTCGGTCTTGACCACTTTCTCGATGCCTTGGGCTGTGTGCACGTGGTTTCCTTTCTCCGCGGCCGGTCCCTCGGCCGAAGCGGGTGCCGCCGAGTCGCAGGCGAGGCTCCCGGCGAGCAGGAGCAGGGTGAGCAGGGCTTTGACTTTCACGGCTGGGTCCTCACTTTGTCAGTCCAGGTTGACTCCGTTCTCCCGTAACAAGCCGACGAAGCCGTTTTCATCCAGGGTCTTGACGCCCAGCTTCTGCGCGTCCTCGGCTTTCGACCCGGCATCCTCGCCCACGATCACCCAGTCGGTGGACTTGCTGACCGACCCGGTGGCGCGGGCGCCCAGGGATTCCACGATCTCCTGGGCCTGCTTGCGGGAGAAGCGGGACAGGCCGCCGGTGAAGACGAATTTCTGCCCCGCCAAGGGTAGTACGGCCCCGGCCGCCGGCTTGGACTTTTCTTCCTGGAGGCTGATCTTCGCGACCAGCGCGTCGAGCACTTCCGCATTGTCGGGCTGGGCGAAGAAGGCCGTGATCTGCTCGGCCATGCGCGGACCGACCCCCTGGACCTCCTGGAGAGCGGCGTCGTCCGCCGAGCGCAGACGCTCGAACGAGCCGAAGTGCCGCGCGAGATCGCGCGCCACGGCCGTGCCCACCTCGGGGATCCCCAGGCCGTAGAGGAAGCGCGCCAGCTCCACCTTCGAGGCGGCCTTGCGCAGCGCCTCCACGAGGTTGGTGGCCGATTTCTCCGCGAAGCCTTCCAGCTTGACGAGCTGGCCGGCTTGCAGGTCGAAGAGGTCGGGGAGCTGCCGGACCAGCCTCTCGGCCACGAAGAGCTTGGCGGTCTCGTCGCCGAGCCCTTCGATGTCGAGCGCGTTGCGCGAGGCGAAGTGGACGATGCGGCCGGCGAGCTGCGCCGGGCACTCGAAGCTGTTCGGGCAGACCGTGAACGGGCCGCGCTCGGTGAGCGGCGTGCCGCAGGAGGGGCAGGCGTCCGGCATCCGCCACTCGGGCGCGCGCTCGCGCTCGGGCTCCTCGATGCGCTCGATGACCTGCGGGATGACGTCGCCGGCCCGCTGCACGCGCACCCGGTCGCCCTCGCGCACGTCCTTCCGCGCCACCTCCTCGCGGTTGTGGAGGGTGGCGCGGGAGACGGTCACGCCGCCGATTTCGACGGGGAGCATGATCGCGACCGGGGTGACCACGCCGGTGCGGCCGACGCTGGGGAGGATCGAGAGGATGCGGGTGACCTCCTTGCGCGGCGGGAACTTGAACGCGAACGCCCAGCGCGGGTGGCGCGTGGTCCAGCCCAGGGTCTCCCGGGCTTCCAAGTCATTGAGCTTGATGACGATGCCGTCGATCTCATAGGGGAGGAGACTGAGATCGTCGCGCTGCTTCTCCATCTCCTTGTGGTATTCGAGGACGTCGTCCACGGTCTTCGCCTTGCGCACGAGGCCGTTGACGCGCAGCCCCCAGTCGCGGAGCGCCTGCAGCACGTCCCACTGGCTGGCGAGGTCCAGCTCCTCCGAGGCCAGGATGTCGTAGGCATAGAGCTCCAGGGGACGGGAGGCGGTGAGCTGGGGATCGAGCTGGCGCAGGGCCCCGGCCGCGGCGTTGCGCGGGTTCGCGAACGGCTCCCTGCCCTCGGCCATCAGCTTCTCGTTCAGCTTGTCGAACTGCTCCGAGCGCATGATGACCTCGCCGCGGATCGACAGGAACGGGGGCACCGGGCGCTCGCCGTCCCGCAACCGGAGCGGGACGCTCTGCATGGTGCGGACGTTCGCGGTGATCCCCTCGCCGCGGCGGCCGTCGCCCCGGGTGGACGCCTGGAGCAGGGCGCCGTCCTGGTAGACCAGCTCCAGCGAGGCGCCGTCGAGCTTGGGCTCCAGCACGTACTCCACGGGGAAGTCGCCGCCGAGCCCCTTCCTCACCCTTTCGTCGAAGCGGCGCAGGGTGGCCTCGGACTGGTCCGAGTCGAGCGAGAGCATGGGGGCGGCGTGCTCGATCGTCGGGAAGCTGGTCAGCGGCTGGCCCGCGACCCGCTGGGTCGGGGAGTCGTCGGTGACGAGATCCGGGAACTGCTCCTCCAGGGAGACCAGCTCCCGGTAGAGCTTGTCGTACTGCTCGTCGGAAATTTCCGGAGCATCTTTGACGTAATAAAGGTAGTCGTGGTGGCGGATCTCCGACCTGAGCTTGGAGATCCGCTCTGCTGCCTTCTTCTGGTCCATGCTCCCTCTTGCCCCTCATTGCGGGCGGGTCTTTTGCAGCGGCGATGCTAGCACCGGGAGGCGCTGGAGTTTCTCCGGTGACATCATGTGGCCATGACCTCTCTCTGGACGCGCGGCGGTCTTACCTGGAAGGAGCTGGGAGTCCGGCTCTGGCGCCAGATCTATGAAGACGAGCTGCTCGGGCGCTGCGCCGAGCTGGCCTACTTCTTCCTGTTCTCGGCATTCCCGCTGCTCCTGTTCCTCACCACCCTGCTGGGCTACCTGGCCGGCGCGAGCGCCGCCCTGCGCTGGAACCTGTCCTGGTACCTCGCCCGGATCTCGCCGACCCAGGACGTGACGGAGCTCCTGACCCAGACGCTGCAGGAGGTCACGGTGGCGAAGAGCGGGTTGAAGCTCTACCTGAGCCTGTTCGCGGCGATCTGGATCGCCTCGAACGGCATGATCGCCGTGGGCCGGACGCTCAACATCGCCTGCGGCCTCAAGGAGACCCGCCGCTGGTGGAAGCGCCGGATCATCTCGGTCCTCCTGACGATCGTCTTCGCGGCGCTCATCATCAGCGCCCTGGGCGCCATCTTCTACGGCGGAACCATCGCAGGCCTGCTGGCCGAGTACCTGGGGCCGTTCGTGGCGGTGGCCTGGCACGTGATGCGGTGGCCGCTGGTGCTGGTGTTCGTGATCATCTCGTTCGAGATGGTCTACAACTACGCGCCGAACCTGGGAGAGGGCTCGAGCCGGCAGTGGGGGACCCCGGGCGCGGTGACCGCCGTGGCCCTCTGGCTGCTGGCCTCCTTCGGCCTGCGCCTCTACCTCGCCTACTTCCATTCGTACAGCACGGCCTACGGCTCGGTGGGCGTGATCATCGTGCTCCTGACCTGGTTCTACTTCACCGGGTTCGCGATCCTGATGGGGGGCGAGGTCAACTCGGAGATCGGCAAGGAGATCTCCCGGCTCAAGGCGCTGGAGCAAGGGGAGACCCCGGAGGAGCGCCGGCGCCGCCGCCGCCGGCTGCTGCTGCGGGAGATTCCCCGGCTCCGGACGTAGGGGCGGGGCTTGCCCCCGCCCGGGAGGGGGTAAACCCCTCCCCTACATTCAGGTCTGCTCCAGCTCCATCTTCAGGGAGAAGAACCGCAGCAGGTCCTTGAGGGTGAGGATGCCCAGGAGCTGATCGCCCTCGGCGACCATGAGGCGGGAGACGCCCGTGCGGCTCATGGCGGAGAGCGCCTGCATGGCATCGGTATCCGGGCGCACCACGTTCTCCGGGCTGCACTGCTTCGCCAGGACGCCGGCGGTGGTGTTGTCCCATTCCTCGCGCGGCAGCTCCTTGACCTGGCGCGCGGTCACGCAGCCGAGGAGGCGGCCGGCGTCGTCGAGCACCGGGTACATCTTGTAGTGGTGGCGGTAGATGTAGTCCTGGACCAGCTCGTTGACGGAGACCTGGCGCGGCACGGTGACCGGGTTCGTCTGCATGAAGCGCGACACCGGCTCGCCCTCGAAGGCGCGGCGCAGGAGGAGCTGCTGGTAGGACATCTGCGCGGCGTTGCGCACGAACAGGCCGAGCAGGAAGAACCAGATGCCGCCCCAGTTGCCCTGGATCACGAAGAGGACGCCGGCCGCGATCAGCAGGAAGCCGAATCCGGAGCCGATCCGCGAGCTGATGCGCGTGGCCCGGCGCAGGCTCCCCTTCCAGTGCCAGAGGATGGCGCGCAGCACCCGTCCGCCGTCGAGGGGGAAGGCCGGGACCATGTTGAACGCGACCAGCATGGCGTTGACGGCGCCGACGTAGAACACCACGCCGAGCACCGGGGCGGGCAGGCCCAGGCCGGCGCCGGCCGAGCTCAGCCCCAGGCCGGCGAGCGCGATGGCGAGGCTCATGGCCGGACCGGCGATGGCGATCCAGAGCTCCGCCTTGGGGGAGGGGATCTCGGACGACATCTCGGCCACGCCGCCGAAGAGGAACAGCGTGATCCCGCGCATGGGGACGCCGTAGCGCCGGGCCACCAGCGAGTGCGCCAGCTCGTGCACCACGACCGAGGCGAACAGCAGGAGGGCGCCGGCCCCTCCCATCCACCAGTAGGTGGAGCGCGGCAGCCCGGGGTTGTGGCTCGGGAAGAACTGGGTCGCCAGGTTCGAGGTGGCGATCACGGCCACGATGAACCAGCTCGGATCGAGCCGGACCGAGAAGCCGAAGACGGTGAAGAGGTGGATGCCGCGTCCGAACACAGGGTCACCTCCTTGCATGGAGGGTGCCGGTCCGCTCCGGCGAATCGGTGTGCGGCTCGACCGGGCAGTGGAGGTCGCGCCGGCGCTCCAGGTCCTCGGCCACGGCCTTCTTGAATCCCTTGGCGCCGTAGACGGCCATCCGCTGCTCCCGATAGGCGCCGATTTCCACCAGCTCGACCCGCACGCGGATCGTCTGGAACATGCGCGGGTTCTTCTCTCCCGGGACCTGGACGTGGTGGAGGCCGCCGCTGTAGGCAATGAGCATCCGCCCTTCGCCGATCGATTCCAGGATGTCCGCGATGCCGCCGCGCACGGTCATGGGCCGCCCCTCCGAGTCCAGGCCGTTGGCCCGCTTCATGCGCCCCTCGGGAAGGATGGCCACCATGGCGTCCGGATCGATCTTGCGCAGCACCTCGGCCCAGGTCTCGTCGCGCTCGCGGGTGATGGAGATGACGTTCTGGGCGATCAGCCCGAAGAACTTCCCGACCACGGCGCGGTCGGCGGTCTTGGAGGCAATGGGGACCACGCCGTGGCGGGCCAGCCGCCAGAGGAAGGAGTTGGGAACCCCTCCCAGGAAGAGCGGCTCGTAGAGGCTGGTGTGGTTGAGGAGCGCGACGATCCGGTGGCGGCGCCAGCGGTCGGGAGGAGGGTCCCCGATCCACTGCAGGTCGACGCGGTAGAAGATCCGGGCGACGATCTTCAGCCCGAGGAGGATCAGGAACACCAGGTAGGCGCGCACTGCGGGGGATTCTATAGCGGTGATAGGCTCGCGGGAATGACAGAGGATGCTCAGGTCCAAGCCGGTCGCCCCCGGGTCTCGGCGATCGTGACCACGCTCAACGAGGAGCAGCACATCGCCGAGTGCATCGAATCGCTCCTGTGGTGCGACGAGATCCTGCTCGTGGACTCCTTCTCGACCGACCGCACGCCGGAGATCGCGCAGCGCTATGACAAGGTGCGCTTCCACCAGCGCACCTACTTCGGCTCGGCCGCGCAGAAGAACTGGGCCATGGACGAGGTCCGGAACGAATGGATCCTGATCTTCGACGCCGACGAGCGCTGCACCCCGGCGCTCCAGAAGGAGATCCAGGACCTCCTCGCCTCGGGGCCTGCGCACGACGCCTTCACGATCAAGCGGCGGGTCTATTTCATGAACCGAGTCATCCGCTTCTCCGGCTGGCAGCACGACCGGGTGGTGCGCCTGGTGCGGCGCGGCACCGCCCGCTATCCCAACCGCCGGGTGCACGCCGACATGATCACCCGCGGCCCGGCGCCCGTGCTGCGCAACCCCATGACCCACTACATGACGGACTCGTTCGACGAGTACGCCCGCCGCATCGAGAAGTACAGCTTCTGGGGCGCGGCCCAGAACTGGAAGGAGGGGCGCAAGGCCGGCTTCTCCGAGATCTTCGGCCGCTCGCTCTGGCGCTTCCTGCGCACCTACATCTTCCAGCTCGGGATTCTCGACGGCATGCACGGCCTGGTCTTCTGCATGCTCCAGGCGTACGGCACCTTCCTCAAGTGGTCGCTCCTCTGGGGCTGGCACGTCAACGCCGCCCGCGGCGTCATGCCGAACCTGCCCGCCTTCGACGAGAACGAGAGCACCTGGCGGCCGCTCGAAGAGGGGAAAGGCCAGGCGCTGTAACCTTTCCCTCGCCCCGCTCGTAAGACCGGCTGGAGGACCTTCCATGACCGGACTGGCGCGCGATCTTCGTTACGGCATCCGCATGCTGGCCAAGAACCCCGGCCTCAGCCTGGCCGCGGTGCTGGCCTTTGCCCTGGGCATCGGCCTGTCGACGGCCATGTTCAGCATCGTCTACGGCGTCATCTTCCGCGGGCTGCCCTTCGAGGAGCCCGAGCAGCTGCTGCACATCGAGAACAACAACCCGTCGAAGGACCAGCGCAGCCTGGAGGTCTTCCTCCAGGACTACCTGGAGCTGCGCGCGCGGCAGAAGTCGTTCGAGGGCCTGGGCGCCTTCTACGAGGGCACCGTCAACCTGAGCGGCGACGAGAAGCCGGAGCGCTACGAAGGAGCCTTCATGACCGCCAACAGCTTCGGCCTGCTGCGCGCCAGGCCGCTGATCGGCCGGGGCATCCAGGCCGGCGAGGACTCGCCGGGCGCCGAGCCGGTCGTGGTCCTGGGCTGGGGGGTCTGGCAGAAGCGCTACAACGGCGATCCGCAGGTGGTCGGCCGCAAGGTCCGGGTCAACGGCCAGGCGGGGACGATCGTCGGCGTCATGCCGCAGGGCTTCGCCTTCCCGATCTCCCAGGAGATCTGGGTGCCGATGCGCCAGGACCCCTTGAAGACGCCGCGCGGCCGGGGGCAGACCCTGGAGGTCTTCGGCCGGCTGCGCGATGGGGTCTCCATCGACCAGGCGCGGGCCGAGCTGGGCGGGATCACCCAGGCCCTGGCCAGGCAGTTCCCCGCGACCAACGAAGGGCGCGGAATCGTGATCAAGCCCTACACCGAGGAGTACATCGGCGAAGAGCCCCGCGCCCTGATCGTGATCATGCTGGCGATCTGCCTGGCCGTCCTGATGCTCGCCTGCGTCAACGTGGCCAGCCTGATCATGGCCCGCGCCTCGAAGCGCACCCGGGAGATCGCCATCCGCTCCTCCCTTGGGGCCGACCGCCGGCGCCTGATCGGCCAGCTCCTGATCGAGAGCGTGCTGCTCTCCCTGGTGGGAGCCCTCCTCGGCGTGCTGCTCGCCTACGTGGGGATCAAGTTCTTCAACGCGGCCATCGCGGACACGCAACCGCCGTTCTGGCTCAAGATCGCCGTCGATCCGGCGGCCCTGCTCTTCGCCCTGGGGGCGACCCTGGTCGCCGGGGTGGTCGCGGGCCTGGTGCCCGCGTTCCAGGCTTCGCGGACCGACGTCAACGAGGTGCTCAAGGACGAGGGCCGGGGCTCCTCCAGCCTGCGCATGGGCATCTTCACCCGTTCGGTGGTCGTCGTCGAGGTGGGACTCTCCTGCGTCATCCTGATCGCCGCCGGCCTGATGATCCAGAACGTGCTCAAGATGGGCGACCGGGTCGAGATCGACACCGCGAACCTGTTCACCAGCCGCATCGCCCTGTTCGAGTCGGCGTACCCGGAGGAGGCGCAGCGCGCGCGCTTCTTCGAGACGCTGCTGACCCGCCTGCGCGAGGACCCCGCCGTGGTCTCGGCCGCGGCCAGCACCTACCTGCCCGCGACGGGGACCTGGGCGCCGCGCTTCGCCCTGGAGGGGGCCACCTACCCGAAGGAAGAGGACCAGCCGCGGGCGCACATCGCCTGGGTCTCCTCCGGGTTCATCCACACCTTCAACGCCGAGGTCCTCCGCGGGCGCGACTTCGATACGCGGGACACTGCCGCCAGCCTGCCGGTGGTGCTGGTCAACCGCAGCTTCGCCGAGAAGTTCTGGCACGGCCAGGACCCGATCGGCCGGCGCATCCGGTTCACCGACGCCGAGGACCCCGCGGCCGAGCCCTGGCGCACGGTGATCGGCGTGGTCCCCGACCTGGGCATGGCGAGCATCGAGGATGCCGAGTTCGGCCCCGAGGGCTTCTACATCCCCCTGGCGCAGGACTGCCCGGGCTTCGTCAGCGTGGTGGTGCGCACCCGCGATGCGAACCCGCTCGCGATCACCGACAAGGTGCGGGCGCACGTGACCGCGCTGGACAAGGACCTGCCCATCTACTTCGTCCGCTCGATGGCGGAGGTGGTGGCGCAGGCGGGATTCTTCCAGAACCTGTTCGCCACGCTGTTCGCGATCTTCGGCCTGGTCGCGCTGGTGCTCGCCTCGGTGGGGATCTACGGCGTGATCGCCTTCTCGGTCGAGCAGCGCACGCAGGAGATCGGCATCCGCATGGCGCTCGGGGCGCGGCAGAGCAGCGTGCTCGGCCTGATCCTGCGGCAGGGGATGCTGCAGCTCCTCATCGGGCTCGGGTTGGGGCTGGTCCCGGCCGTGTTCCTGGGCAAGGCGCTCGGCGGCATCCTGGTCGGGGTGCAGCCGTACGACCCGCCGACCTTCGTGGGGGTCTGCCTGCTGCTCGCCGGGGTGGCGCTGCTCGCCTGCTGGGTCCCGGCCCAGCGCGCCAGCCGCACCGATCCGCTGGTGGCCATCCGGTACGACTGATGTAGGGGAGGGGTTTACCCCCTCCCGGGCGGGGGCAAGCCCCGCCCCTACGTGATGTTTTGATAGCCCCCGGAGTCTGGTACCGTTCGTCTCCCATGAACGGACTGGCCCGCGATGTGCGCTGCGGCATCCGGCGTCTCGCCAGGACTCCGGGCCAGACCCTGGCCGCGGTGACCGCGCTGATGCTGGGCATCGGCCTGTCCACGGCCGTGTTCAGCATGACGTACGGCATCGTCGTGCGCGGCCTGCCGTTCGAGGAGCCCGAGCAGCTCCTGCACCTCGAAAGTGACAATCCTTCGGAGAACCAGCCGAGCCTCGGGGTCTACCTGCAGGACTTCCTGGAGTGGCGCCGGCGCCAGACCGTCTTCGAGGGGCTCGCGGCCTTCTACATCGAGACCGCGAACCTGAGCGGCGACAGCCGTCCGGAGCGGGTCGAGGGGGCATACCTGAGCGCCGATGCCTTCGGCCTCCTGCGGGTGCGGCCGGTCCTGGGACGCGGTTTCCTCATCGGAGAGGATTCGCCGCGCGCCGAGCGGGTCGTGGTCCTCGGCTGGGGGATCTGGCAGGCCCGCTACGGCGGCGATCCGCACGTGATCGGCCGCAAGGTGCGGGTCAACGGCATGCCGGCCACGGTGGTCGGCGTCATGCCGGAGGGCTTCGGTTTCCCGCTGCACCAGCAGGTCTGGCAGCCGCTGCGCCTCGATCCGGTTCGTCTGAGGCGGGGCCCGGGGCAGACCGTCGAGGTCTTCGGCCGCCTGCGGGACGGCGCCACCCTGGAGCAGGCGCGGGCGCAGATGACGGGGATCGCCCGTGCCCTGGCCGCGGAGCTCCCGGCGACCAACCGCGGGCGCGGCGCCGTGGTCCGGCCCTACACCGAGAAGTACCTGGGAGACGGGCCCGCCGGGATGCTCTACAGCATGCTGGGCGCCTGCCTCCTGGTGCTCCTGCTCGGCTGCGCCAACGTGGCGGCGCTCACCACGGCCCGGGCCGCGCAGCGGACCCGCGAGATGGCGCTGCGGGCGGCCCTGGGCGCGCCCCGCGGCCGGCTCGTCCGGCTGCTCCTCGTCGAGACCTTCCTGACCGCGGCGCTCGGCACGGCCCTGGCGGTGCCGCTCGCCTATGCCGGGGTGCGGACGTTCAACGCCCTGATCGCCGACCGCAGATTTCCCTTCTGGGTGGACGTGGCGCTCGATCAGCGCGCCCTGCTCTTCGCGGCCGGATTGACCCTGCTGGCCGGCCTGGCGTCCGGGCTGGTGCCGGCGCTCCAGGCTTCCCGCGCCGGGCTCGCCGAGGTGCTCAAGGACGAGGGGCGCTCGACCAGCCTGCGGATGGGATGGACCCTGCGGGCGATCGTGGTGACGGAGGTCGCGGTCTCCTGCGCGCTGCTTGTCGGGGCCGGGCTGATGATCCAGAACGTGCGCCACGTGAGCACGCGGACCGCGTTCCGGACCTCCCGCCTGTTCACGGCGCGGCTCGCCTTGAACGAGTCGCGTTATGCCGGCAACGCGCAGCGGGTGCGCTTCGTCGAGGAGCTGCTGCGGCGGCTGCGGCAGGACCCCGCCGTGCTCGCCGCCGCCGCCGGCAGCTACGTCCCGGCCACCGGCTCGGCCATGTCGGCCTACGCGGTCGAGGGCGAGGCCTACGCGGCCGAGAAGGACTACCCCGTCGCCCACCTGGCGAGCGTCTCCACCGGTTTCTTCGAGCGCTTCGGGGCCGGAGTCCTGCGGGGCCGGGGCTTCGAGCCCCTGGACGTGGCGGGCAGCCTGCCGGTCGCGGTGGTCAACCAGTCGTTCGCCCGCAAGAGCTGGCCGGGCCAGGACCCGCTCGGCCGCCGCATCCGGATCGCTCTCAACGGCCGCGCCGGCGAGCCCTGGCGCACCGTGGCCGGCGTCGTGCCCGACCTCGCCATGGAGTACGTCGCCACCTCGGACGACGGCGCCGGCTTCTACCTCCCCTTGTCCCAGGAGGGCCCGGCCGTGCTCAACCTGGTGGTCGAGACGCGCGATCCCGATCCCCTGACGGTTACGCAGCGGGTGCGCGACCACGTGGCGGCCCTGGACGGAGACCTGCCCATCTACTACGTCTACTCCATGGAGCAGGCGGTCGAGATCGTCGGCTTCTCCCCGCGCTTCTTCGCCGCCGCCTTCTCGGTCTTCGGTCTCGCCGCGCTGCTGCTCGCGTCCGTGGGCATCTACGGCGTCCTCGCCCTGTCGGTCGAGCGGCGGATCCCGGAGATCGGCATCCGCATGGCGCTCGGGGCGCGGCCGGGGAGCGTGCTCGCCCTCGTCTTCCGCCAGGGGCTGGCGCAGCTGCTCGCCGGGCTCGGCCTGGGGCTGCTCCTGGCCTGGCCGACCGGGAAGCTGCTGAGCGGATTGCTGGTGGGGGTCGATCCGCAGGATCCGCCGACTTTCGTCGGAGTCGCCCTGGTCCTCGCCGCCGTTTCCCTCCTCGCCTGCTGGTTCCCGGCGCGGCGCGCCAGCCGCACCGATCCGGTGGCGGCGATCCGATACGATTAGGGGATGGAGAGACTCCTGGACCACCTGCGCGGCCGGCGCGACGAGATGGTCGCGCTGCTGCGCGAGCTGGCCGCGATGGAGTCTCCCTCGCGCAGCCCCGAGGCCCAGGAGCCGCTCTTCGCCCGCCTCGCCGCGGAGCTGCGGGATGTCGGCCTGCGGCCTCGCCGTCTGAGCGGCCCCCCGGGAAAAAGACTGAGCGGCGGGCAGATGTTCGCCGCGCCGCCGCACCCGCGCAAGCCGGGCCAGCTCCTGGTCGGCCATTGCGACACGGTCTGGCCGGTGGGCACCCTCGACGGCATGCCGGTCGAGCTGCGCGACGGCCGGCTCTACGGTCCCGGCACCTACGACATGAAGGCCGGCCTGGTGCAGGGGATCTTCGCTCTCCGGGCGATCCGCGACCTGGGGCTGGAGCCGCCGCTCGCGCCGGCCTTCTTCATCAATTCGGACGAGGAGCTGGGCAGCCTCGAATCCGCGGACCGCGTCCGCCGCCTGGCGCGCCGGGTGCGGCGGGTCTTCGTGCTGGAGCCCTCGCTCGGTCCCGAAGGGCGGCTCAAGACCGCCCGCAAGGGGGTCTGGCGGTTCCGCGTCGCCGTGCGCGGGCGCGCCGCCCACTCCGGGCTCGACCCGGAGAAGGGGGCGAGCGCGGTGCTGGCGCTGGCCCATCTGGTCCAGGCGCTCTACGCCCTTGCCGATCCCACCCGCGGGGTCACGGTCAACGTCGGCGTGATCGGCGGCGGGGTGACCTTCAACGTGGTCGCTCCCGAGGCCTGGGCCGAGGTGGACGTGCGGGTGCTGCGCGGCGAGGACGGTGAGGCGTTCGAGCGCGCGCTCCGCGCCCTGCAGTCACGGCAACCGGCCGTGCCGGGCACGTCTTTTGAAGTGACCGGAGGCATGAACCGGTATCCTCTGGAGCCGAACCCCAGGAACCGGGCCCTCTGGCATGCCGCCGAGCGCTGCGCCCGCCGGCTCGGGCTCGAGCTGGGCGAAGGCACGGCCGGCGGCGGATCGGACGGCAACTTCACCAGCGAGCACGCGGCCACGCTCGACGGCCTGGGCGCGGTGGGCGACGGCGCCCACGCGGTCCACGAGCACGTGGTGATCGATCGCATGCCCGAGCGCGCGGCGCTCCTGGCGGGATTGTTGCTAGAGCCCGTAGTGTAGGGTTTAGGCCCAATGCTGTTCACTTTAGACCGTAATGTAGGGGCGGGGCTTGCCCCCGCCCGGGAGGGGGCGAGCCCCTCCCCTACATAAAGCACCTTAAGCGAACGGTATGGGTTTAGGCCGGAAGGAGAAGTCGGATGAGAAGGGTGGTCGTCTTGCTGTTGCTGTTCCTCGTGCTGGGAGCGGGTGGAGCCCTCGCCGGGACGTCGAAATACACGCTCACCAAGGAAGAGATCAAGCGGGCGGAGAAGCGGCTCACGGAGCTCGGCTACTGGGCCGGCCCGGCCGACGGCGTCTGGGACGCGGCGTCGCGGCACGCGCTCGTCGCCTTCCAGAAGGTCGAGGGCGCCCGCCCCACGGGCACGCTCACGCGGGCCGAGTACAACGCCCTGACCGACTCGGCGCAAGGCATCCCGCAGCCGCGCATGAAGGGCGATGCCCACGTCGAGGTGGACCTGGCCCGCCAGGTCCTCTACCTGGTGGATTCCGAGGGCAAGGTGGCCAACATCCTGCCGATCTCCTCGGGGAGCGGCAAGCGCTTCCACGAGAACGGCTACCCCGAGACCCATGCCGTCACCCCCTGCGGCCGGCTGGAGGTCTACACCAAGGCGTCGGGCTGGAAGACGAGCCCGCTCGGGCAGATGCACAACCCCATGTACATCGTCGGGGGGATCGCGATCCACGGCAGCGACGACGTGCCGCCCTGGCCGGCGAGCCACGGCTGCATCCGCATCCCCATGTTCGCTTCGCAACGCCTGCCCGGGATGATTCCGGTGGGCACGCCGGTTCTGGTTTACGGCTGCAAGGAAGAGACGGCCGAGACGGCTGAGACGGCTCTTCTTTCCGGCGTAAACTAGGACCAGGCATGCGGCACCACCCCAAGCACCACGATCTCATCCAGGCCGAGATCAACCTGATGCCGTTGATCGACGTCGGCCTGGTGCTGATCATCGTCCTCCTGGTGGTCTTCCCCATGGTGAAGGCCTCCGCCTCGCCTGCCCTCAAGACCGGAGCGAAGCCCGTCCCCGGAGTGCTCGCCCTGGAGGAGCCTCAGCTCGCCGTGGCGATCCTGGCCGACGGCAGCCTGACCGTGGACGGCAAGCCGGTGGACCAGGCCGGGCTGCAGAGGAAGCTGGGGGAGATCTGGAGCCTCACCCCGAACCGCCCGGTGATCGTGAAAGGGGACCGGCACGTGCGCTACGCGCAGGTGCGCTGGGTGCTGCAGTCGGTGAACGCCGCGGGCTTCCGGCGGGCGGGGCTCACGGCGGACCGGCGCTGATCACCCCCCCTACCGACAACCTGCCCCCCCACTGTAGAGACGCCCCGTGGGGCGTCTCCCATGGCCGATCCAGGAGAGATCGGACACCCTGCGAGACGCCCCACGGGGCGTCTCTACAGTAGAAGGGAAGCGCGTAT
>JBJMGZ010000484.1:0-8342 GCA_045807605.1 Thermoanaerobaculia bacterium
GAGGAAGGTTCTTGAGGACCACCCGGCCCATGCCGTAGATCGAGGCGAGACCCCGCTTCGGCTGGTAGAGCTCGACTCGGTACGGCGCGTCATCAGGCGGGAGCGGCTGCCCGGATCTCGGAGCGGGAGTGAGGAGCGTCACCTCGTGCTCCACGGCCAGGAAGTCGAGCATCTGGACCGCGCGCATCTGGTCGCCGCGGCGCGGAGGCCAGGGGTAGCGCGAGGTGACGAGCAGGATCTTCAAGGCACCGTCATACCAGCTTGAGGATATGCCCCAGCTTGTCGCGCTTGGTCCGGAGATAGGCGCGGCTGCTCTCGGTGGGAGGGATCTCCAGGGGGACGCGCTCGACGATCTCCAGGCCGTAGCCGTTCAGGGCGATGTACTTCTGCGGGTTGTTCGTCATCAGGCGCATCTGGCGCACGCCGAGGTCGCGCAGGATCTGGGCGCCGACGCCATACTCCCGGTGATCGGGGCGAAAGCCGAGGCGCTCGTTGGCTTCGACGGTGTCGTGCCCCTGGTCCTGGAGCTCGTAGGCCCGGAGCTTGTTCATGAGGCCGATGCCGCGCCCCTCCTGGAGGAGGTAGAGGAGCACGCCCCTGCCTTCCTCGGCGATCCGCTCCAGCGCCCGCTCGAGCTGTACGCCGCAATCGCAGCGCGCCGAGCCGAAGACATCGCCGGTCAGGCACTGGCTGTGGACGCGCACCAGGGTCGGCTCCTCGGCCTCGATGTTCCCCATGACCAGCGCCACGTTCTCGTCGCCGGTCACGTCGGAGCGGTAGGCGTGGATCTGGAAGTTGCCGAAGGCGGTGGGCAGCCGCGGCGAGGCCACCTTGCGCACCAGCGTCTCGTGCTGGAGGCGGTAGCCGATCAGGGCGGCGACGGTGATCATGAGCAGACCGTGCTCCTGCGCGAACTTCGTGAGGTCGGGCACGCGGGCCATGGTGCCGTCGTCGTTCATGATCTCGCAGATGACGCCGGCCGGCTTCAAGCCCGCCAGGGCGGCGAGATCGACCGAGGCCTCGGTCTGCCCGGCGCGCTTGAGCACGCCGCCGCGCCGGGCGCGGAGCGGGAAGACATGCCCGGGCCGCAGCAGGTCCTCGGGCCGGGTGGCCGGATCGATGGCGGTCAGGATCGTGGCGGCGCGGTCGGCGGCCGAGATGCCGGTCGTGATCTTGCCGCGCGCCTCGATCGAGATGGTGAACGCGGTGCCGAAGGGCGAGGTGTTGTCCTCGACCATGAGCGGCAGGTCGAGCTGCCGGCAGCGCTCCTCGGTCATGGCGAGGCAGATGAGGCCGCGGCCGAACCGGGCCATGAAGTTGATGGCCGTGGGCGTGACCTTCTCGGCGGCGATCGCCAGGTCGCCCTCGTTCTCGCGGTCCTCATCGTCGACGATGATGACCATGCGGCCCTGGCGGAACTGTTCGAGGGCCTCCTCGATCGGGGCGAAGGGAGTCGTCGTGTGCATGGCGGATGTAGACCTTCTCGCGGAGACCGGATGGCAGTCAAAAGATAGAGAAAGGACGGGAACCTGAGCTCCCGGAGGAGTTTAGCGGTTCCCCCCGGGACGGTCAACCGGACCGAGAACCTTGCAGATTGAAAATCAGACTTTCAATTGACACGGGTCCCCGGAGTCTGTGGCGATCCTCGAGCTCCTGCCCCTGTCGATCGCCGAGCTGGCCGGGCGCCCGGCGCTGCTGCCTGAAGAGCTCGCCGACCCCGCGCTCCTCGAGTTGCCCGATCAGGCCATGCCCCGACCGCGCTTTCCTCGCAACGCTCCTGCGCCGCCCTCGCTAGCCACCACGGGAGGCAGTTCGCGCTTTTCCTGGGACCGCTGGCGTCCCCGCCGGCATGTCCGGAGGAATCGGCGGAACGCCGGCAATTGTCTTGTCTTCTGCACGAAGGCCGGGCCGTCGGCCCAATGTCCTGACGATGCCGGCGAGACGCCGGCGCACCCAGGGAAAGCGAGCCTGGGCAAGGTTCAACCCCAACAGGGAAGCCGTCCAACTCCACCCGGCAGTTCTGGGCTGACGACGCCCTAGAACGGATTCCCGAACGACACCGACACCGCGAAGTCCTTCTCCCCCGGCTCGCGTTCGAGCTTCCAGCCGATGTCGAGACGCAGGGGGCCGATCGGGGAGAGATAGCGCACCCCCACTCCCACCCCGCCCTTGAGGTCGGCGGGGTCCATGTCCTGCCAGTCGGCCCAGACGTTGCCGGCGTCGTAGAAGACCGTGCCTCCCAGGGAGCCGAAGAGCGGGAAGCGGTACTCCAGATTGAAGAGGAGGAGGCCCGTGCCTCCCACGGCGGCGAAATCGTCCTCCTGGTTGCCGACGCGGTCCGGGCGGAGGATCAGCGTCTGGCCGCGGATGCCCAGATCGTCGCGGCCGTAGGCGCGGTGGGTGTTGGCTCCTCCGGCGAAGAAGCGCTCGTCGATGAAGACGTCCGCGTTCGGCAGGCTCTCCGGCAGCTCGGGATCGTCGTCCGGCTCCAGCTTGCTGAAGGGCTCGATGCCGCCGATGCGCAGGCTCGCCGCCACCGTCCCGAAGTTGCGCAGGTCGAGGTACTGGGTCTGCTGGAGGAAGAGCTTGAGGAAGTCGCCATCGGTGCCGAAGGCCGGGAAGGCGTACTGGAGCTGGGCGAGCGTGCTCCAGCCCCGCGTCGCGAGCACCGGATCGTTGCGCCGGTCCCAGAGGAAGCTCGGGATCAGGCTCGACAGCTCGTAGGGACGGTCCTCGCGGTCCACTCCCCGCAAAGGGAAATCCGGATCCAGGCTCGTCTCCACGATCCGGTAGTCATAGGCCAGGGCCACTCGGCGGTCGGTGTAGTTCTTCTCCGCCTCGATCCGGGCGCCCCAGCGGACCACATCCCAATCCTCCTTGTCCTCGTCGAAGTAGAAGAGGGAGTAGTTGACCGGCAGCGCCCAGCGGAAGGAGTAGGGCTGGTCGAAGCGCACCCGGAAGATCTTGTCCAGCGTGCTCAAGCGCAGGTCGGTGCGCAGGGTGTAGGCCCGGCCGGCCACGTTGTTGTGGCTGAAGCTGAAGCTGCCCCGCGGCACCGGCTGGTTCTTGCCGCTCTTGTCGGTCCCGTACTCGAACCCCAGGCCGTAGCTGACGCGCCGCGGCCGGCCCTCTTCCAGACGCACGATCAGGTCGCGGGTCGCCGCCTCCTGGCCGGTCCGCGTCACGTTCACGTCCACGCTGGAGAAGATCCCCAGCCGGTAGAGGTCGCGCTCGATCTCCAGCGCGCGGCTCTCGCTGATCGGGTCTCCCTCGTCGACTCCGAGGGTGCGGCGGATGACCTCGCTCTCCGTGCGCCGGTTGCCCCGCACGATGACCCGGTCGAGCACGGTCTGCGGCCCTTCCAGGATGTCGATGGCCACGTCCACCCGCGTGTGGTCGGGGTTCCAGTCCTCGCGCGCCGAGACCTGGGCCGCGCTGTAGCCGCGGTCCTGGTAGGCCGCGCGCAGGTTGTTCAGGCTCCTCTCCAGGAGCAGGGGATGGAACGGCCCCCCTGCCTTGATCTGGAGGGCGTTCTTGACCGCGTCCCCGGGGAGCGATTCGTTGCCCTGCAGCGCCAGGTCGACCACCCGCATCTGCGGCCCTTCCTGGATCGGGATGGTCAGGATGAGGTCGTTGCCGCGCTCCTCGATCTGCGGCGGACCCACCTCGGCCTGGGCGAAGCCCTGGACCTGGTAGTACCGGCGGACGTTGCGCAGGTCCTCCTGGAGCACGGAATCCACCAGACGGCCGCTGCCGCGCGCCAGCAGGGTGCGCCCGGTGGTCGCCACCAGCTCGTCGAGGACCTCGTCCTTGAAGGTCTCGTTGCCGGCGAAGTGGACCTCCTGCAGCGTGTACTCCGGCCCGGGATCGATGCGCAGGATGACGCGCAGGAGATCGTCGGACGGCTTCTGCTCCTCCCAGTCCACCTTGACCTTGTAGTGGCCGTCGCGCTGGTACTCGCTCTTGATGCGCTCGACCGCCTGGAGGACCAGCGCCTCGTCATAGCCCTCGCGGCCCAGGAACGGCAGCAGGCCGCGCCGGCGCAGACGGTCCAGGTCGGCGCCGATCACCTGCACTTCGACCGTGGGGCCGACCACGATCGGATAGACGAGCCGCACACCATGGCTTTCGGGAAGGATCTCCTCGGCCGGCGCGCCCACGCGGGCGGAGCGGTAGCCCTTGTCGATGAGCCAAGCCTCCAGGCGCTCGGAGTCCTCGCGCACGTCGGGCCGGGAGAAGGGCTCGCCCGGCCGGTCGCGCAGCGGCTCCAGCAGATCCGCCGGCTTGAACGGGCCCGGGTCGCCCTCGAAGCGGATCTCCTCGACTTTCGACCGCGGTCCGCTGCGCACGTCGTAGATCACCGTGGCCTGCAGGCTCTCCTTGGCCGTGTCGACGCGGACCCCGATCGCGGGCTGGAAGTAGCCGTGCTCGGCATAGAGGTCTTCCATGGCGAAGCGCCCCTGGAGGACCTTCTCCTCGGCCAGCGGCTCGGCTTCGTTCTGGGGCAGGACGCGCCGCAGCTCGTTCCTGTCGAGCCCGAGCTCGCCTTCGAGGCGGACCTCCCGCACCCGCACGACCGGACGTAGAACCACCATCGCCACCACTCCGCCGGCTTCGCCGGCCCTCTCGTCGGGGCGGGTGTAGATCTCCACCGAGGAGGCCAGGCCGCTCGCCAGGAAGTGGCGGAGGGTGTCGCTCACGGCTTCGTCGGAAAGCGGCTGGCCCACGCTGAAGCTGAGCAGCCGCGCCAGCTCGTCCGGATCTTCGGGCTGGACCTCGCTGCGGATCTCGATCTCGGTGACGATCGGGCCGGGCGGGGCCAGGTCCTCCTGGCCCCATCCGGCGCAGGGCAGGACAGCCAGGATGAGCGCCAGCGCGAGCGCCTTCAATACCGTTTCTCCCACTCGGCATCGACCGCGTAGGTGTCGTCGCGCCCGTTGCGGGTGAAGACCAGGACGACGTTGCGGGCCACCTGCCACTCGAGGCGCAGGAGGTACTCCTCCGCGGAGGCCGGGTTGGTCGTATAGGTCACGAACAGATCGCGGGAGATCCGCTTGCCCACGGTCAGGCGGACTCCGCCCAGGGCGCCGCCGGTTTCCGTGGCCTGCGGATCGATGCGGAAGCGGTCGAAGCCGAAGAGCGTGTTCACCCGCCGGCTGACCAGCGAGGCGGCCTGGCCGGCGAGGAAGCTCTGGGCGCGCACGTCCTGCTCCGGCCCCTGCTCGCCCGGCGCGCGCGGACGGCCGCGCTCGTAGTCGATCTCGCCGCTGAAGAGGAGCGCCAGCACCTCCAGCTCGGCGAGCCCCTCGTCCGAGGTGAACTGGGTGTCCAGGCGGTCCAGCGTGCCGGAGAGGTTGAGCGTGATGTCGTAGCTCCGCACCTCGGTGCGCGCCACGAGGTCGATGATCGGATCGATCCGGTTGGGGTTGTTGAAGGTGAGGAGGAAGCGCTCCACCTCGTACTCGTTGTCGGAGTAGGTCAGCTTGCCGCCGGGATCGGCCTCGACCGTGCCGAAGACCACCGGCGCCGCCAGCGTGCCCTGGACGCGCAGGTCGACGTCGCCGCGCAGGTCGGCCACGTTGTTGCGCACCCGCAGGGCGTTGGGGCCGTCCACCTGGACGTCGAGCTGCGTGCCCGCGAGGAGCTCGTCGGTCTCCACCACCTCCATGCGCTGGCGCTCCAGGGCCTGGAGCAGGAGCGGCAGGGCGTCGGTCTGGACGTCCTGGACGAAGAAGGCGCGGTCGAGCAGCACCCGGCCGCGGATCTGGCGCGACGTGGCGTTCGCCACGAGCGAGAGGGTGGCGTCGCCGCGCAGCAGGAAGGGCTCGGGGAAGCGCACGCTGACGTCGTCCGCCTCGACCTGGAGGCGGGCCTCGAAACCCTTTTTATCTGCCGTGGGTATGTCCAGCCGGCCGGCGGCCCGCAGCGTGCCGTCCCCCAGCCGCGCCTTCAGGCCGTCGAGGACCAGCGCGTCGCGGTTGAAGAGCACGACCCCCTCGATGTCTTCGAGGGCCTGCGGGAACTCGGGGATCAGGACCCGGGCATCGCGGATCACCCCCTGGCCGTCCAGCCGCGGGTCGGACGTGGTGCCGCGCACCGCGGCCAGGACGTCGAGATAGCCCTCGACGTCGAAGCCGGACGGCAGGAAGACCTCGGCCCAGGTCGCGGAGATCGTGCTCTGGAGGCGCAGGTCGAGGGCCGCGGCCTCTCCCAGCCCGATCGTTCCCGAGACGAAGAGCTCGTTGTCGGTCTGCGGCTCGCCCATGTAGAAGGAGCGGATCACCGCGCGCTCCGGCCCCAGCTCGACCACGACCGGCTCCCGGTTGGCGATGGCATGCCCCTGGTATTGCGCCTTCAGGTCGGCGAGGACGAGATCGGCTTTCCAGGTGCCCTGGTCGAACTGGGAGGCGAAGCCGACGGAGCCGGCAAACGAGCCCGTCAGCTCCGGTACGGGACGGGGGGAGGCGATGCGGATCAGGGTGCCCAGGTCCGCGCTTTCGATATTGAAGCGCAGGTCGGCCCGCTGGAGGGTCAGCGGGCCGCCGCCCTCGAAGGAGGCGAGGCCGAGGAGCGAGCCCGTGGCGGTCAGGGTGTCGCCGGTCCAGGTCGCCACGGCCTGGGCCTCCCCGGCCTCGCCCAGTTGCCGGCCGGCGATCTCCAGGCCCGTGCCGCGCAGGCTCGCGGTCGCCTCGGGATGGTCGAGCGTGCCGCCGATCACCGCCGCCAGCGCCGCCCGGCCCTTCACCTCGCCTCCCAGAAGCTCGCGGAACGGATCAGCCGCGAGCGAGAGCTCGGGCGCGTCGACCGTCAGATCCATGGCCTTGGTCTCGGTGTCGAACGTGCCCGACACGAGCACGAGACCGGCCGGCGTCTCGGTCACGGCGCGCTCGATCCGCACCTGCGTGCCCTGGAAGGCGATGCCCGCCTGGACCTTGCCCACGTCCGCGTCCGCGATCCGGAAGCCGGCCACCTCGACCTCGGCGCGGCCGTTCAGGTTCGCCGAGGTCCCTGCCAGGTCCAGGCGTCCGGAGACGGTCCCGTCGATGCCCATCCCGGTCAGCCCTGGAGCGAGGAAGGCGACGATCCCCGGCGCCGGCCACTGGTGGGCATCCACGGCGAGCGCCAGCGGCTCGGGCGCCCGCCGCCGCCCCTCTTCTTCGAGAGGTACACGGCCGGTGACCATCAGCGCTCCGCCGCCGGCCGTGGCTTCCAGCCGCAGGTCCTCGACAGCCGATGGGGTGAAGCGGAAGGTGCCGTGGACGTCGTCCGCGGCCAGCACCGGGCTCACCACCTGCTGAAGATCGATCCGGATGTCCGCGGCATAGCGCTTGTCTGCAATGGTTACGTGGCCTTCGGCCTCTCCGCTCCCCGCGCTCGGCACCCAGAACGGCGGCTCCGCGCCCGGTTTCACATCGCCGCGCAGCAGCGGGGCGAGGACGCCCACGTCCTTCGAGGCGAGCCGGAAGTCGAAGTGGCCGGCGCCGCGCTCCATGTCGAAGAGGAAGCTCGTTCCGATCACCGTCTGCGACGGCGCCGTGAGCCGGATGTTCTCGCTCGACAGCGTCCCGCGCTCGATTGTGATCGAGGCGTCGCCCGCGATCGGCACCCCCTTCTCATGCACGGCGTCGAGATGGACGTCCACCAGGCCGCTGCCGGAGATCGGAGCTCCCGTGCGGAAGCGGTAGACCAGGTCGCCCGTGGCCCGCCCGGCGAGGTCCTGCACCACCGGCACGTCCTCGCCGAACTGGTCGGCGGCCACGGTGCCGAGGTCGAGCCGGGCGAAGGAAAGGTCGAGGTCCACGGGCGTGCCGGACCGCTCCGACTCCCTGTCCCGATAGTCGACCGAGATCACCCCTTCGACGTTGCCGCGGGCATAGAGGGCGCGCTGCAGGTCGATCTCCATGCCGTCGCGCCCGCCCACGAGCCCGGCCTCGATCTCCTCGAAGGTCCGGCCGAGCGCGGTCAGGCGCGGCGAGCGGATCGTGCCGGAGTAGCTCAGCGTCTCGCCCACGCGGTCGATGCGCCCGCGGAAGCCGAACGGCCCCTGGATCGGCTCCTGGACGTAGCCCAGGCGGTTGGCGAGCTGGGCCCAGCCGTCGGCGGAGACCTCCAGGGCGAGCCGCCTCTGCTTGTTCTGGCCCCACTCGTAGGAGCCCGCGGCCGTGGCCTTGAGGTCGGGGCCGGCCAGGCGCAGGGTCGTGAAGCGGAGCCGGCCGGGCACGAAGCTTCCCTTGGCCGAGGCGGTGAACGGATAGGGCTTGGCGCGCGGCAGCGTGGTCACCACGTCCTGGGCTGCGAACATGGCGTCGATCCGGTCGCGGCCCTCCCCGCCGCGCTCGGCC
>JBJMGZ010000485.1:0-4892 GCA_045807605.1 Thermoanaerobaculia bacterium
GTCGAGGACCTGGGGAGCACGAACGGCACCTACGTCAACGGCCAGGCCATCCACGGCCGCACGGTGCTCAAGACCGGCGACCGCTTCCAGACCGCGGCGGTGCACTTCAAGTTCCTCCACGAGCAGGACGTCGAGAGCGCCTACCACATGGCGATCTACGAGCTCGTGTCGCTGGACGGCCTGACCGAGATCTACAACAAGCGGAAGTTCGAGGAGGAGATCCAGCGCGAGTTCGCGCGCTCGCAGCGCCACCTCCGGCCGCTGTCGCTGGTCATCTTCGACCTCGACGAGTTCAAGCGCATCAACGACACCTACGGCCACCTGTGCGGCGACTTCGCGCTCAAGCAGGTGGCGGCGCTCGCCAAGGAGCTGGCGCGGCCGGAGCAGACGCTGGCCCGGGTGGGAGGGGACGAGTTCGTGATCCTCTCGCCCGAGACCACGGGCGACCAGGCGGAGACGCTGGCGCTCAAGCTGCGCGACCGGGTGCTCGACCTCGACCACCGCTACGGCGATCTCAAGATCTCGCTGAGCTGCTCGTTCGGCGTGGCCCAGCTCACCGAGAAGATGGCCACCTCGCAGGACCTCTACCACGCCGCCGATCATGCCCTGCTCCTCTCGAAGAGGAGCGGGCGCAACCGGGTCGCGGTCTACACGCCTCCGGAGTAGGGGCGGGGCTTGCCCCCGCCCGGGAGGGGGTAAACCCCTCCCCTACATCCCGATCGTCACCGCGTCTGGGACGCGGCGGTCTTCCCCTCTCCCAGCAGGAACTCCCGCATGAAGCGCACCAGCACGGCGCGCTGGTAGTCGGTGTTCGTCTTCTTCTGGAAGCCGTGCCCCTCGTCCTTGCCCACGAGGTACCAGACCGGCACGCCGCGGCCCTCGAGCGCGGCCACGATCTGGTCGGACTCGGAGAGCGGCACGCGCGGATCGTTCGCGCCCTGCGAGACCAGCAGCGGCTTCGTCATCTTCTGCACGTGCTTGATCGGCGCGATCGTCTCCAGGAACTCGCGCATCTTCGGGTCGCGCTCGTCGCCGTACTCGACGCGCCGCAGGTCCTGGCGGTAGCCGCTGGTGTTCTGCAGGAAGGTGATGAAGTTGCTGATGCCTACCGATTCGAAGGCGCAGCAGAGCCGGTCGCTGTAGTGGACGAGCGTGGCGAGCACCATGTAGCCGCCGTAGGAGCCGCCGCTCACCATGACGCGCTTGGCGTCGAGGCCGGGCTGCGTGGCGATCCAGTCGAGCAGGGCGCCGATGTCCTTGACCGAGTCCTCGCGCCGCTCGCCGTTGTCCATCTTGAGATAGCTCTTGCCGTAGCCGGTCGAGCCGCGCACGTTGGGCACGACATAGACCACGCCCAGCTCCTGGATGAAGTAGTTGTTGCTGCCCAGGAAGTTCGGCCGCGACTGCCCCTCGGGGCCGCCGTGGATGTTGATGTACACCGGCCGGGGACCGGGGAAGCGGTCCGCGGGCGGACGGTAGACGAAGGCCGGGATCTTGCGGCCGTCGAAGCTGGAGTAGTGGACCAGCTCGGGCACGGCGAAGCTCGCGGTGTTCAGGCCGCCGGCCTCGCTGGCGGTCCAGCGCTCGAGCTTGCGGCTGTCCGCGTCATAGCTGTAGACGTCCGAGGGCGAGCGCGCCCAGCTGACGCTGAAGGCGATCTCGTGCGAGCCGGGACGGAACTGGAGCCCGTTCGCGTCGCCGGCCGGCAGCTCGGGCGCCGAGGCCTCCTTGCCGGTCTTCAAGTCGAGGATGTGGACCTTGCTGAAGCCGTCCTCGTTGCTCAGGAACGCGAGCAGGCCGCCGTCGTCCGAGAGGTCGAAGTCCTCGACGTCCCAGGGAAGATTGCCGGAGACGACCACCGGCTTGCCGGGCTTGCCAGAGCTATCTACGTCGATCCGCACGATGCGCAGGAACTCGCTGTCGAGGTCGTTGGCGGCGTAGACGGAGCGTCCGTCCTTGGCCCACAGCCCGCCTTGGTAGGCGACCGTCTCGCTGCCGGCGGGACGGCGCGGCGTGAGGGTGTGGATCTCGCCCGTGGCCACGTCGGCCCAGTGCAGGTAGCCCTCGTTGGCCGAGACGTCCTCGGAGAGGAGGATGCGGCGGTTGTCCGGGCTCCAGTCGAGCGGGTTCCAGGAGCCCTTGAGCTCGGCCACGCGCCGCTCGCTGCCGGGAGTCGACGGATCGGCCACATAGAGGTCGAAGTCGCGGCCGTTGCGGGCGTTGCTGGCATAGGCGAGGAGCTTGCCGTCGTTGGACCAGACCGGCGACACGTGGCGGCTCTTGCCGTCCGTGAAGCGCCGGGCCTTGCCGGTGGCGGGATCGAGGAGGAAGAGCTGGAAGTTCTCGGCGCCGTCCTCGTTGATGCCGTAGATGATCTGGCCCGGTCTGCCGGGCCGGTAGCGCCCCTCCTGCACCGGGTCCTTGTAATAGGTGAGCTGGGTGCGGGCGCCCATGGGCATGGCGACCTCGTGGAGCTGCGGGCTCTCGGCGAAGCGGGTGCGGATGAGCATCCGGCGCTCCGTGGGATGCCAGTCCACGAAGTTGGCGGTGCGCAGGTTCTCGTAGGGGAGCAGCTCCTCGGAGCCCTCCTGCGGGATCGCGGGCACGTTGCGGGCGATGATGCTCTCCGGCACGGAGACCGCCTGCGCGGGGCCCGTGGCAGCCGGAGCGAGGCCCGCGCCCAGGCAGATCAGGAGCGCGGACAGGATTGGGAGCGAAAACTTCGAGCGCATTTGAGACCTCCAGGAGGTAGAATGCGGGAGTGGGCCTGACGATCTTCTACAACTGCAGCCGCTGCCCCGCCTACTGCTGTTCCTATCCGAGGATTCCGATTCAACTCTCCGACGTCGAACGCCTGGCGCAGCATTTCGGGATCACTACGCAAGCCGCCGCGCGGAAGTTTACCAAGAAGAGCGACGAGCCCGGCGAAATCGTGTTGAAGCACCAGCCGGACAAGGTCTACGGCACGATCTGCCGCTTCCTGGACACCGAGACCCGGCGCTGCACCGTCTATGAAGCGAGGCCGGAGATCTGCCGTACCTATCCCGGCACCGGCCGCTGCGGCTACTACGACTTCCTGAGCTTCGAGCGCCGCGCCCAGGAAGACAGCGAGTTCATCCCCAGTTGCTGGAACGGACCGAAGGAGTAGGTCCTTCCAGGCAAGCGACTCCCGCTTGCAGACCCGCGGCTCCTGCTTGAGGCCAAGCGAACGCGGCTTGAACAGAAGCGAACGCGGCTTGTGGCCAAGCGACGGCCGCTTGAGCCGAAGCAACGGCGGCTTGAAGATAAGCGGCTCCCGCTTGAAGACAAGCGACGGTCGCTTGAAGAGAAGCGAGTCCCGCTTGAAGACAAGGGACGGCGGCTTGAACACAAGCGACTCCTGCTTGAAGACAAGCGAGGGCCGCTTGAGGGCGAGCGGCAGCCGCCAGTACCTCGTCAGAGTCCGAGTGATGGATAGCGTTTCATGTAGGGCTTGTCCCCGCCCGGGTGGGCGGAGGCTCCCGACGCGAAGATCGCCCGATCTCGGGCCTTCCCCCGCCCGGGCGGGGACAAGCCCCGCCCCAACATCCTCAAGCCCGCAAATAAAGTGTGACAGAGCATTAGGAAGGCGGGCCGAGATCGGCGAGGAGCGCCCGCCTTGGCGAGGTAGATCAGGAGAGCATCGAGTCGATCGCATCGCGGACCGGGATGAATCGGCCCTCCGGCCAGAGCCATTCGAAGCGGAGCCGGAAGCCGGGAAGCGCGATCGAGGAAATCACCCCGTCCTCCGGGCGCACAGGCTGGAGCCGCAGCCCGTGCCGCTGGAGAATCTCGGTCCGCATCGGGCCGGTCGGGTCGACAAGCCAGACCTCGTGGACGCCGGTGCGCTCGTAGGCGCGAAGCTTGGGGCCCCGGTCGTAGCGGGCCGTGGAGGCGGAAGGGATCTCGATCACCAGGTCGGGCGCACCGGAGATCCCGTGGCGCTCGAACAGGGAGACCCGGTCCCGGGACACGAAAAGGATATCGGGCTGGTAGATCTGATCGTCCGCAAGCTTGACCGCCGATCGCGAGCCCCTCACCTCCCCGAGATCGAAGCGGTCCACGTATTCCCGGATCAGGTGAAAGAGGAAGCCGTGCAGCCGTTCGTGGATGTCGAGAGGAGAAGGGAACAGGATCAGGGCTCCGTCGATCAGCTCGGCCTTCCGTGCGTCCCGAGGAGCCTCCAGGGCACGGGCGAAATACTCCTCGGCCGTCATCCGTCCCAGGATCTCGGCCTCGGCGGTCTCGTCATCCCCTCGGTAGGCGTGCTGCATGGATACCTCTGTACGCTACGGTCGATCTGCTTCGAGGAGATCTTACGCGGAAAAAGGGAGCCGTGGCAAGCTGAAGTGGTCGCAAGCGTCCGACGGCGTGTTTTCCCTGGGTGCGCCGGCGTCTCGCCGGCTTCCTCCGGACATGCCGGCGGGACGCCAGGGAGAGCGCGGGGAGTGGTATCTTGGTTTGCCGTGCAGAAGCAAGGAGGCGAGTCTGATGAGCACCCTGACCATCGAGCTTCCGGAGGATCTGAGCGTCGCGCTGCAGCGGTCGCCGCGCGAGCTGGCCAAGGACGTCCGGCTGGCGGCGGCAATTGACTGGTACCGCCGCGGGTTGATCTCGCAAGGGCGGGCTGCCGAGGTGGCTGGCATCCCGCGCGCTGATTTCATCGATGCCCTGGCAGTCCGCAAGATCGAGGTGGTGCAAGTCGATCTCGAGGCCCTCGACAGGGAGTTGGACGTTGGATGAGGCGGCGATTCTCGACGCCTCGCCGATCATCCTGCTCGCCCGCGCCGGATTCCTCGACTTCCTTCGCGTCCTCAATCGTCCTCTTGTGGTCCTACACCCCGTTGCGGAGGAGGTCCTCCAGAAAGGACGAG
>JBJMGZ010000486.1:0-4409 GCA_045807605.1 Thermoanaerobaculia bacterium
GTGCCGGGGGAGAGGGAGCCCCCCACCCGCGCTTTGGGCGAGCTTTAGCCATGCTCCTGGCCGTCTTCCGGGAGATGTTCCCGTTCCTCGCCGTCCTCTACGCTCTCGACTGCCTGGCCTGGGTCGGCGCGCTGGACCTCCTGTTCGTGCGCCGGCTCTGGGGCTGGAGCGCCGTAGAGGGCCGCGGCGTGCGCCTGGCCGGGCTCTTGCCGCTCGATCTCGCCTTCTCCGCGGCCGGTCCCGTGGCCATTGCCGCGCGCAACGGTCTCCTCCTCCCGGAGCCCACGGTCCGCGGCGCCCATGCCTACGATCCCGAGCGCTGGACGCTCCTGCCCTACGAGCGGATCTCCGCGGAGGTGGAGGAGGGCACCCTCCGGCTCGGCGGTCCGCACCGCGTCCGTTTTCCTTCGCGCGGCCACGCCGAGGCCTTCCGCGAGCTCCTCGGCGAGGTCCGCGGCCTCGCTCCCGAAGCGCGGGAGAAGCGCCTCGCGAAGCACGCGGGCCGGACCCTGGATCTCGAGGCCGCCCAGGCCCGCCTGGACGCGTTCCGGGAGGAGACGCAGCTCCTCCGCGTGCTGAGCTGGGGCCTGTTCGTCCTCGCCCTCCTTCTCCTCCCCGCCGTGCTCTATCTCCATCCCCGGCCCGAGCTGTTGCTCGCGCCGCTCCTCGCCGGAATCCTGGCGCTCTACCTGTCCGTGGTCGGGGCCGCCGCGTTCGTGGGCTCCCGCCTGCGGCGGGACGGGCTGCTGCGGCGCTCCGCTCCCCTCTCGACCCTGCTGCTCTCGCCCGTCTCCGCGATCCGCGCCGTGCCGGCCCTCGGGCGCCACCTGTTCGCGGGCTTCGACCCTCTCGCCGTGGCGGCGCTGCTGCTGCCCGGGGATCGCTTCCTCGCGCTCATCCGGGCCGAGCTGCACGGCGCCGCTTTCGCCGCGGAGCTCGGAGAGGAAAGCTGGCGCCTGCACTGGCGCGAGCGCAGGAAGGCGCTGATCCGGTTGCTCGACCGGATGGGGATCGGCGAGGCCGAAGCGCTCGCGGCGCCGGCCCGCCGGGACTCGCAAGCGCAGTCCTGGTGCCCCTGCTGCGGCACCGAGTACCGGACCGCGGACGGCTCGTGCGAAGACTGCGGGTTGCCGCTCTCCGGTTTTTAACTGGCACGTCTCTTGCGATAGCTGATCTCCGGATGCGGTGACCTGTTTCCAGGTCCGGTGCTGGGCTTCGTGGTTGGAGTTGGCACGCCGCAGTAACAATCCATCAGAAAGGAAAGGTGCTATGGCGAGTTTTGACAATCCGGGCGATGACCGCCCGACGGCCGCCCCACCTGGCTCCACGACAGCGTATTCGAGCGGCGAGCCGAACGTCGCGCAGCAGGCGAAAGACCAGGTCCGCAACCTGGCCGAGGAGGCCAGGCGGGAGACCTCGAAAGTCGCTGGGCAGGCGGGCGACTACGTGTCGGGCCTCGTCAGCCGCCAGAAGGATCAGGCGGCCGACCGTCTCGGCGGCGTGGCCGGCGCGATCCGCGACGTGGGCAACCGCCTGCAGGAGCAGGATCAGGCCGCCGGAGTCGGGCAGTACGCGATGCGTGCCGCCGACCAGGTGGACCGCATCTCCAACTATCTCCGCGACCGCGACCTCAACACCTTCTTCCGCGACACCGAGACCTTCGCGCGGCGCCACCCCGACGTCTTCCTGGGCGGCACCTTCCTCGCGGGGCTGCTCCTGGCGCGGTTCCTCAAGAGCTCGTCCGACCGTGGCTACGACGGCTATGACGCCAACGCCTATGCCTCGTACGACGAGGGCTATGGCCGGCGCTACGGCCGGGGCGGCTACGACGGCGACGACACCAACGCGTATGCCTCCTATCCCGGTGAGCGGTACGGCCGGGGCAACGATTACCAGGGCCCGCAGGAGCCGTTCCGCACGCGGGAGAAGGAGGGCCCCTACGGCGAGCCCGAGGGCTTCAAGGTCCCTGACACGCCGGGAGGTGCTTGACGATGCAGCCGCTTCGTGACGACCGCTCTCTCGGCCAGATCCTCAGGGACCTGCGTGACGAGACCAGCCAGCTGCTCCGCCAGGAGGTGGACCTCGCGAAGACCGAGATATCCGAAAAGATGTCGCGGCTCGGCTCGAACATGGGCTCGGTGGCGACCGGCGGCGCCGTTCTGTTCGCCGGCGCCCTGGTCCTGCTCGCCGCGCTGACGCTCGGCCTCATCGCGCTCTTCTCGCAGTTCATGGACCGCGACGTGGCCATGTGGCTGGCGCCGCTCCTCGTGGGCGGGGTCCTCGCCGCGATCGGCTACGGCATGGTGAAGAAAGCCCTCCAGGCCCTCAAGCAGGAAGGCATCGCTCCCAAGAGAACCACCCAGAGCTTGAAGGAGAACAAGGAATGGCTTACCGCGAAGATGAAGTAACGCACGACCGCGGGCCCAACTCGCGGCAGATCCGCCACGATATCGAGAGCACGCGCCGCGAAATGGACCGCAACCTCGATGCCCTGGAGTCGAAGCTGACTCCCACGCAGCTCGCGATGGAGGCCTGGGGTCTCTTCCGCGGCGGCTCCACGGCCGGCGCCAGCCGGCTCTGGAAGATCGCCAGGCAGCACCCCGGCCCGGCCGCCGTGATCGGCGTCGGCATCGCCTGGATGCTGAGCGAGAACACGAAGGGCGACGACCGCGCCGAGTACGGCTACCGTCCGGGCTACGCCGGCGCCTACGGCTACACCGGCCGCAGGGGCTACTCCGGCTACGCCGGCACGGCCGGTTACACCGACTATGAGACAGGCTACGCGGGCGACTACGACGAGGGCGAAGGCCGGGTCAGCTCCGCCCTGCACACCGCGGGAGACAAGGTCTCCAGCGCGGCCGATACGGCCAAGCACGCGGTGACCGACGCGGCCTCGACCGCCAAGGATGCGGTGGCCGGCGCGGCCGGCACGGCCAAGGACGCCGTGGTCGGCGCCAGGGAGCGGGTGTCCGAGGCCGCGGGCACGGCCCGCGAGCGGGCCTCGGAGCTGAGCTGGCAGGCACGGGAGCGCGCGCGCTACCGGGCGCGCCAGGCCCGGGTCGGCTTCTGGGAGACCATGGAAGAGCGCCCCCTGGCGCTCGGCGCCGCGGCGATCGCCCTCGGCGTCGTCGCCGGTCTCATGATCCCGTCCACCCGCAAGGAGGACGAGATCATGGGCGAGACGCGCGACCGCCTCATGGATCGCGCGAAGGAGGTGGGCGAGGAGGCCCTGGAGAAGGGTAAGCAGGTCGCCACGGTGGCGGTGGACACCCTCAAGGAAGAAGCCGAGCGTCAGGACCTGACGCCCGAGAAGCTCGCCGAGAAGGTGCGCACGGTCGCCAAGGAGGCCACGAACACGGTCAAGGAGGAGGGCAAGCGGCAGGCCTCCGATCTCAAGGAGACCGCCACGGCCGGGATGACCGGCAACACCGGCGCTGGAGCCGCGGGCAGCACCACGCCCACGACCGGCGGCAACGTGACCACCTCTTCCGTGACGGGTGGCCCGCAGGGCGTTCCGCAGCACGAGCCCGAGCTCACCCGGAAGTAGCCGCGGTTTTTGGTTTCCGGGGGGAGGCCAGGAGGGAAGGCGCTTTTTCAGGCCCCTCGCCTGGCCTCTTGCTCTATAGAATCACCGCGCCATGAGAACGATCCCGCTCCCTGTAGAGCCTGTCCAACCCGGTCCCGGCCAGGAGTCCGTCTGGGACTATCCGCGGCCCCCGCGGGTGGAGGACTCGGCCCGCCACGTCCAGGTCTGGTTCAACGGCGTGCTGCTGGCCGACACCCGCCGCGCCAAGCGCGTGCTGGAGACGAGCCATCCCCCGACCTGGTACATCCCGCCCGAGGACGTGAGGATGATGTGCCTCCGTGAAAACGAGGACTCGAGCTGGTGCGAGTGGAAGGGGCTCACCCATTACTACGACGTCGAGGTGAACGGCGTCCGCGCCCCTTCGGCCGCCTGGTTCTACCAGATGCCCACGCGCATGTTCGAAGAGTTGAGGAACTACGTGGCTTTCTATCCGCACCTCATGGAAGCCTGCTACGTCGACGGCGAGCGCGTCACCCCCCAGGCCGGAGGCTTCTACGGCGGCTGGATCACCGGCGACGTCGTGGGTCCCTTCAAGGGCGAGCCGGGGTCGGGGGGGTGGTGAGGGTGGTCAGGCGCCACTCCCCGCTCTTCCCCCCACTGTAGAGACGCCCCGTGGGGCGTCTCCACCGAGCGGAAAGGCCGCCCGATAGGGAAGATCAAGGCAACGGGGAACGTGTCAACGGCCCTTTCTTGGTGTCATGGTTAAACCGCTGACCGGCTGTGGTCTCTGGAAGGATGTGCCGCAGCGGAGACGCCCCACGGGGCGTCTCTACAGTGGGGGGAAGAGCGGGGAGTGGCGCCTGACCACCCTCACCACCCCCCC
>JBJMGZ010000487.1:0-21477 GCA_045807605.1 Thermoanaerobaculia bacterium
TTCTCTATCTGAACGGCGTTTCGGGGTCCCTTTTCAACGGCAGCACGTTGGGGGAGTCCAGCGCGCGTCTGACCTTCCGCTCCGAGCCGTTCACGGCGAAACCCGTGACGAACGGCAACATCTCGATCGGCCTCGATGCGGTGGGCGATTTCAGCGTCTACCTGAACCTCGCGGGCGGGGCCTCGTTCGACCGGCCCGGCTCGTTCTCGCAGGGGCAGCGCGTCGCGGTCTTCCGGCGCAACAGCGTGGTCATGGGGGAGACCCTGTCGTCTCCCATCCTCGGCGGGCTGGCCATCGGGATGAACGTCTTTTCGGCGGACCTCGGGGAGAGCACGCCCTTCGAGCTTCCGGACGGCAAGGGCCGTTACGACTTCCGCGACCACCTCCCGAACGGCGTCACGCAATGGGGCATCGCCAGCGAAAACCCGCTGGCCACCTTCGGTCCCTACCAGCGCATCGTGGCCTTCACCGGCTCGGCCATCGCGGCCGGCTGAGCGGGATTCCGATGCTTCCAGATTTATGATTCGCCGACAGAATCTCCAGGATCTCTTTCGGGAGTCCTGAGACTTTCCACGTGATTTAACAACGCCGTCACCTGCGCCAGAATCGCTTCATGATCCAGGGGTTCGTCATCCAGGATCTCGTAACGAAACTGTACGGCAAACGGGTTGAGCTCAAGGAGCGCCCACAAGCTCGTCACCTCGGCGCCCCCCTCCTCCAATTTATGGATCAGCAGGCTCAGGTCATGGGTCCGCGGGAAGTCGATCCCTAGAATCGTCAGCCAGGCCTTGAGGGCTTTTTCGGCCGCCTGCTGAGCATGGAATCCGATGATGCCGTCGCCCACCTCCGGCTGATCCCGAAGAAGCTCCGCGGCGCGGAGATCTCTGCGGGCCAGAGCGACCAGTCTCGATGGCAGCTCACCTGCGCTCATAGAGAACTCTCCCCTCCCGCAGGGCTCGGGCCACGAGATGGCCGGGAGAGTCTTTCCACTCGGCCGCTTCCGCCTGACTGTAGACCACGATGTCCTTGGATACAGGGAAGCGGGCAAGGGCGCGCCACAGCAAGGACGCCTCACGGCGCCGACTGCGCTGTTTGCCGAAATCCTCCCGCTCGATGACCAACAGGTCGACATCCGAGTCTGGACGGGCCTCGCCGCGGGCATGAGAGCCGAACAGGATGATGCGCTCCGGCTTGACTTCTCGCACAATCACCTGTGCCATCTGCGCCAGCAGGTCGTCTGAGACGGAAGAGGTGATTGCCATGACATTCTCCTGCGCGATCTCCATCGCGGATCGCACAGATAGAGGATATCAGAGCCCCTCCGCGCCTTGGGATGGGCGGCGTCCGGTTGATCCGGCTTCCCCGGCGTGGCGGGTTCCTTCTTATACTTGCGTAGACTCTTGCGGTGTCCGGGTGAGGGAGGGAAAATCCAGATCCGCTCAAGGAGGAGTTGTCATGAGATCCCGTTCCAGTTCTCCCGTCTTCGCGCTTTGCCTGTTCGTTCTCGCCGTCGCCCTGAGCCTTCCGTCCGGCGCCTGGGGCGCCGAGGGTGGCTTCCGGTGTGAGGAGCTGTCGTTCGACGTGAACCTCTCTCCGGGCGATCCCACGGTCTACAGCGTTTTCGGCGTCCTCTGCTCCCGCGGGGCGATCGAGCACAAGACGATCCAGATCACGCTCCATGGTGCCACCTACGGCCACGTGTACTGGGACTTCCCCTTCCAGCCCGAGACCTACTCCTACGTGCGCCGCGCCACGGCGGAGGGCTACGCGGTCCTCAACGTCGACCGGATCGGCATCGGCCAGAGCGACCGTCCCGCGGCGGCGGCGGCGGTCGACATCGCGGCCAACGGCTACGTGGTCCATCAGATCGTGCAGGCGCTGCGCGGCGGGGACCTGGTCATCCCGTCGTTCGGCCGCGTCACCGCGGAGCGGGTGGCGCTCGTGGGCCATTCGCTCGGGTCCGTGATCTCGATCCAGGAGGCGGCGACCTATGGCGACGTGGACGGCGTGGTGCTGACCGGCGTGTCGCACACCATCACCCCGGCCCTGAACGAGATCTTCGCGGTTCTGTACCCGGCCAATCTGGATCCGCGTTTCGCGGGCCAGAACGTCCCGGACGGCTATCTCACCACCCTGCCGGGCACCCGCGACGTCTTCTACTACCCGCCGTCCCGGGACCCCCTGGTCCTCGCGATCGACGAGGAGACCAAGGAGACCGTCACCACGGCCGAGCTCGACACGGCCGTGCCCGCGCTGTTCTCGTCGCCGGGAATCCACGTTCCGGTGTTCGTGATCGTCGGCGATTACGACAGGGCCTTCTGCGGCGAGCCGACGTGCTCGGCTTCCGGCAGCCTGGCCGCCGAGGCGAGCTTCTTCGCGCCGGATGCCTGCGTGGAGACGGCGGCCATCGCCGGTGCGGGGCACGACCTGAACCTCCACTTCCAGGCCCCGATCGCGTATGACGCCGTGCTGGAATGGATGAACCGGCGCGTGGGCAGCGATTCGAGCGCGCCGGCGCCGGCGCCCTGCCAGCCCTGAGTCAGCGGCGCGCGCGGAGAGCGCGGGTGAGCACCCGGTCGAGCGTGGCGGCGAAAGTCTGCCGGTCCCTGGGACCGTAGGGGCGCGGGCCTCCCGGATCGAGGAGGCCGGCGCCTCTCAGGCCATCCATGAGGTCGCGCACGGCGAGCCGCTCGCCGACGTTCTCCTCGGTGTACTCGTCGCCGCGCGGATCGATCACGATGACGTTCTTTTCGACCAGCCGGGCGGCCAGCGGGATGTCGGCGGTCACGGCCACGTCCCCCGGCTCGGCGTGCTCCGCGATGTGACGGTCGGCCACGTCGAGCCCCCCGCCTACCCGCACGGCCGAAACGAACGGGTTGCCGGGCGGCTCGGTCAGCCACTGGTTGGCCACGAGCACCGCCTCGACTTCCAGGCGCTTCACGGCCCGGAAGATGATCTCCTTGACTTCGCGGGGCGCGGCGTCGGCGTCGATCCAGACTTTCATGAGGGTTGCACGATAGCACCGGAAAAGGACATGAAGGACGTAAAGGACTCCAAGGACAAGTGGGCTCACTCGGGCTGCCAGTCGGGGAGGCGTCCCGGGGTCCAGGGGGCTCCGGCGGCTTCGAGGCGGTTTTCGAGGCTCGCCAGGCCGTCTTTCAGGAGCTTGCGGAGGCGCTCGAGCCAGGGCGCGAAGTCGCGGGCGGCCAGGGCGTAGGCGTCTTTCTGGGTCCGGGTGGGGAGCGCGGTGTTCCGGTTCCAGAGGAAGATCCGGCCGATCCGCTCTCCGAGCGTGGGCAGGGCCGGCTCCCGCAGGAGGGTTGCCTTGATGGGATCGCCGTTCATCTCGTCCCGGAGGTCCGCGAGCCGGTCCTCCAGGGCGCGGGCTTCGTCGAGCAGCCGGGGATCGGCGGCGGGCGTGTCTTCCAGGGCCTTCTGGATCGCGGTGATCTGCGCGAGCCCTTCCTCGAGCGCCTCGGACGCTCCCGTCATGGCCTGGTAGAGGCGGTCGACCTCGTGCCAGTAGGCCGCGGCCTCGCCCCTCTCCGCGGGCGTGAGCGCGGCCAGGGCCGTGCCTTCCAGGGGGAGGGCCTCGAACGTCCGCGGCTCGCCCAGGGGCGTGGTGATGTCTCCCACCCGTTTCGCGAGGCTCACGGTGTAGCGGCCGGGCGCGGCGAGCGGACCCTGGCCCGGAAGCTCCGGCTCGGGCGAGGGGTGGCGGAGGTCCCAGACCATGCGATGGAAGCCGGCGGTGGCCGGGCCCGTGAGGCGGCGCACGGTGCGGCCGTCCTCTCCCGCGACCGTGAGAAGGATGGCGGGCTCCTTCTCGCGCTCCTCGGCGCGGAGGGCCTCCCAGGACGGATTCTCGGTGCTTTCGCGCTCCTGGCGCCGGGCCTTCGCGGTCTTCAGGTCCTCCTTGAGGTAGTAGGTGAAGACCGCGCCGTACGGCGGGTTCTGGGCGGTGAAGAAGGCCGCGTCGCGGACGGGCTGGTCCGGGACCTCCAGGTAGAGCCAGGCGGGCTTGACGGGGAAGAGGATCGCGTCCTCATCCAGCGTCGTCTTGGTCGCATGGCGCAGCGGCGTGTAGTCGTCCAGGATGTAGATGCCGCGGCCGAAGGTGCCCACCACGAGGTCGTTCTCCCGCGGCTGGATGGCGAGGTCGCGCACGGCCACGACCGGCAGCCCGCCGGTGAGCCGGACCCAATGCCTGCCGCCGTCCCGGGTGAAGTACAGGCCGGATTCGGTGCCGGCGAAGAGCAGCTCCGGATCGCCGGGGTCCTCGGCGAGGGTGTAGACCGTGCCCCTCCCGGGCAGGTCGCCCGCGATGGAGGCCCAGGTCGCACCGCGGTCGTCGCTGCGCAGGACGTAGGGCCGGAAGTCGCCCGTCTGGTGGTTGTCGAAGGCGGCGTAGACCGTGCCTTCGCGGTGATGCGAGGGTTCGAGGTCGGACACGAAGGCGCGCTCGGGGACGCCGGAAAACCTTTCGATCCGCCGCCAGCGGGCGCCGCCGTCCGCGGTGACCTGGATCAGGCCGTCGTCGGTGCCGGCATAGATCAGGCCTTCCTTTTTCGGCGATTCGGCGAGCGCGGCGACGGTGCCATAGAAAGACGTGCCCTGGTTCTTCTCGACGGCGTCCACGCTCCAGAGGCGGCCCAGGATCTCCAGCCCGGCGCGGTCGAGCCGGCGGGTGAGGTCGGGGCTCACGGCTTGCCAGGACTCGCCGCGGTCGTCGGTGCGGAAGACGCGCTGGCTCGCGAAGTAGAGGCGGGTGGGGGTGTGCGGGCTGGCGATCAGCGGCGAGTCCCAGTACCAGCGCGGCGGATCGTCGTCCGCCGCGGGCTGGGGCTGGATGTCCAGGGTTTCACCGCTGCGGCGGTCGACGCGCACGAGCCCGCCGTACTGGAGCTGGGCATAGACGAGGCCCGGATCGAGCGGATCGATCACGGTTTCGAAGCCGTCGCCGCCCAGGGTCTTGAACCAGTCCGGGTCCGCGATGCCGTTGGCGGCGCGGGTGCGCGAGGGGGCGCCGAGGCTGCCGTTGTCCTGCGTGCCGCCGTAGACGAAATAGAAAGGTTTCGAATCGTCCGCGCTCACGCGGTAGAACTGGGCGAGCGGCAGGTTGGGCTTGAACAGCCAGGTGGCGCCGCGGTCGAAGCTCTCGAAGAGGCCGCCGTCGCAGCCGGACAGCAGGTGGGCGGTGTCGGCGGGATCGATCCAGAGAGCGTGGTTGTCCGCGTGCTTGAAGCGCTCGCCCTGGCTGCTCCAGGTCCTGCCGCCGTCCTCGCTTCGCATGAGGAAGACGTCCATCAGGTAGACCCGGTCGGCGTCGAGCGGATCGACGACCACCTCCTGGAAGCTCAGGCTGCTGTAGGTCTGGTAGCCGGAGCGCTTCTCCCAGGTGGCGCCGCGGTCGGTCGAGCGGAAGATGCCGCCGGTTCCACGCGAGGCTTCGACCTGGGCGTAGATCGTGCCGGGCTGCGACGGCGCCACGGCCAGGGCGATGCGGCCCAGCTCCTGGCGGGGGAGGCCGGAGCGGAGCTTCGTCCAGGTGGCGCCGCCGTCCCCGGACTTGTAGAGGGCGCTCTCGGGTCCGCCGTTGACCGTGCCCCAGGCGTGGCGCCGGCGCTGCCAGGCCGCGGCGTAGAGCACGTCGGGGTCGCGCGGGTCGAGGACCACGTCGGTGACGCCCGTGTCGGCGCTGATCGTGAGCACGGCTTTCCAGGTCTTGCCGCCGTCCGTGGTCTTGTAGAGGCCGCGGTCGCCGCCGGAGCTCCAGAGCGGTCCCTGCGCGGCCACGTAGACGGTGTCGGAGTCGCGGGGATCGATCGCGATCCTGCCGATGTGCTCGGAGTCCTTGAGCCCCAGGTTCGACCAGGTGGTGCCGCCGTCGACCGACTTGTAGACGCCGTCGCCATAGGAGACGCTGCGCTGGGCATCGTTCTCGCCGGTGCCGACCCAGACCACGAGCGGATTGCCGGGATCGAGCGCGATGCAGCCGATCGAGGAGGAGCCCTGCTTGTCGAAGAGAGGCTCGAACGTGGCGCCGCCGTTGACGGTCTTCCAGACTCCGCCCGAGGCCGCGGCGACGTAGTACGTGCTCGGCTTGCGGGGATCGACGGCGAGGTCGGAGATGCGGCCCGAGGTGAAGGCGGGGCCGAGGGAGCGCAGCTCCAGGCCGGCGAAGGTGGCGGGGGCGATGGCGAGGTCGGGCGGCTCGGCTCGGGCGGTGGCGGTAAGGAGCAGCAGCAGGGCGGCGGCGATTTTCATGGGATGTAAAGACAAAGGACCCAAAGGACATAAAGGACCTCAAGGACGAAGGACGGCCACTGTGGCCCTCCTTGATGTCCTTGAGGTCCTTGCAGTCCTTGATTTCCTTTCTATTCCGGCTTCCACTCCGGGATGCGGCTCGGCGTCCAGGGGGCGCCGGCGGCTTCCATGCGGTTCTCCAGGTTGACCAGGTCCTCGCCGAGCGACTTGCGGATGTCGGCGAGGAGCGGCGCGAACGCCTCGGCGGCCTGGGTGTAGTTGTTCTGGTGGGTCTGGGTGGGCGCCGAGGTGGAGCCCCAGGCGCCGCCCACGACCTGGAAGACGCGGTCGGCGATGGCGGGGGAGGTCGGCTCATTGTGCTCGCCCTTCACAGGATCGCCGGTGAGCTGCTCGTTGAGGTCGCGGAGATGGTCCTCGATCTTGCGCGCCTCGTCCAGCATCTTCGGATCGGCGGCGGGCGTGTCGAGCAGGGCCTTCTGGATGAGCTCGACCCGGGTCAGCCCCTCTTCGAGAGCGCTGGCGGCGCCGGCCACGGCGCGCTGCAGGTTGGCCACCTTGCGCTGGAAGTCCAGCGTGGCCCTCCGGTCGGTGGCCGGCAGCGAGGTGTTGGCCAGGGGCTCGGCCTCGAAAGTCTGCGGCTCGCCCAGGGGCGTGGTCATGTCGCCGATCCGCTTGGCCAGGGTCACGGTGTACTTGCCGGGCGCGGCCAGCGGGCCCTGCGGCGGCTGGAAGAACGGGTTGTCGGTCGGTCCGCCGCCGAGGCTGGCGGGCATGGTGCTGGGGTAGCGCAGGTCCCACGCGACCCGGTGCATGCCGGCGGCGGCCGGGGCCGTGATGCGGCGCACGACCTGTCCTTCGGCATCCGTGACGGTGAGGAGGATCACGGGCTCCTTCTCCCGCTCCTCGGCGCGCAGGTCCTCCCACTTCGGGTACTCGACGTTGCCGCCCTCCTTCTCGACCTCGGCCTCGGCCTCCCAGCGCATCTTCTTGCGGGTCTTCAGGTCCTCCTTGAGATAGTAGGTGAAGACCGCGCCGAACGGCGGGTTGGGAGCGGTGTAGAGGGTCTCGCCCTGGAACGCCTTGCCGGGCAGGCCGAGAGGCGAGGCCTCGATGAACATCCAGGTCTTCTTGACCGGGAAGAGAATCGCGTCCTTCTCCAGGTCGGCCTCGCTGCGCACCTGCCGCAGCGGCGTGTAGTCGTCCAGGATGTAGAAGCCGCGGCCGAACGTGGCCAGCACCAGGTCGTTCTCGCGCTGGTGGAGGGCGATGTCGCGGATGGCGATGGTGGGCATGCCGCCGGAGAGAGGGATCCACTTCTTGCCGCCGTCGACGGTGAAGAAGATGCCGAACTCGGTGCCGGCGAAGAGCAGGTCGCGGTCGACGAAGTCCTCGGCCAGGGCGTAGACCGTGCCCTTCGCGGGCAGGTCGCCGGCGATGGAGGTCCAGGACTTGCCGCGGTCGGTGCTCTTGAGCACGTAGGGCTTGAAGTCGCCCAGCTTGTGGTTGTCGAACGAAGCGTAGACGGTCGAGGCGTCGAAACCCGAGGCCTCCAGGTCCGAGACGTAGGTGTTCTCCGGGATGCCCGGGAATTTCTCGATCTTGCGCCAGTTGGCGCCGGCGTCGTCGCTGACCTGGACCAGGCCGTCGTCGGTGCCGATGTAGAGCAGGTCCTCCTTCTTCGGCGACTCCGAGAGCGACACGATGTTGCCGTAGAACGAGGTGGAGGCGCTCTTGGCCACGGCGTCGATGTTCCAGACCTTGCCCATGACCTTGAGCTTGTTGCGGTCGATGCGGCGGGTGAGGTCGGGGCTCACGGCGCGCCAGGAGTTGCCGCGGTCGTCGCTGCGGAACAGGCGCTGGGCCGCCAGGTAGAGGCGGGTGTGGGAGTGCGGGCTGATCATCAGCGGCGAGTCCCAGTTGTAGCGCAGCGGGTCCTCGCCCGGGCCGGGCTGCGGCTGGATGTCGACCGACTCGCCGCTCTTGCGGTCGAAGCGCACGATGCCGGCGTGCTGCGCCTCGGCGTAGATGATGTTCGGATCGGTCGGATCGACCACGGTCTCGAAGCCGTCGCCGCCGTTGGTGATGAACCAGTCGGCGTTGATGATGCCGTGGTTGGTGATGGTCCGGGACGGTCCACCGAGGCTGAAGTTGTCCTGCGTGCCGCCGTACACGTTGTAGAACGGCATGTCGTTGTCGAGGCTCACCCGGTAGAACTGGGTGACGGGCAGGTTCGCCTTGAACATCCAGGTGGCGCCGCGGTCGTAGGACTCGTAGAGGCCGCCGTCGCAGCCGACCAGCAGGTGGTCGGTGTTGGCCGGGTCGATCCAGATGGCGTGGTTGTCGACGTGCTTGAAGCGCTCGCCGAGGTTGCGCCAGGTCTTGCCGCCGTCCTCGGTCAGTTGGACGAAGACGTCCATGGAGTAGACGCGGTCGGCGTCGTAGGGATCGACGAAGATCTCCTGGTAATACTGGGCGCTGCCGGCGAAGTACTTGCCGCGGCGCTCCCAGTTGGCGCCGCCGTCCCGGGAGCGGAAGAAGCCGCCGGCGCCGCGCGCCGCCTCGACGATGGCATAGACGGTGTCGGGCGCGGACGGGGCGATGGCGAGGCCGATGCGGCCCTTCTCCTCCTTGGGCAGGCCGGCCTCGATCTTCTTCCAGTTGGCGCCGCCGTCGATGGACTTGTAGACGGCCGCCTCGGGGCCGCCGTTGATCAGGGTCCAGACGTGGCGCCGGCGCTGGTAGGACGCGGCGTAGAGCACGTCGGAGTCGCGCGGGTCCATGGCCACGTCGGTCACGCCCGTGTTCTCGCTGATGGTGAGCACGGCCTTCCAGGTCTTGCCGCCGTCGGTGGTCTTGTAGAGGCCGCGGTCGCCGCCGGCGTTCCAGAGCGGGCCCTGGGCGGCCACGTAGACGGTGTCGGAGTCGCGCGGATCGACCACGATCTTGCCGATGTGCTCGGAGCTCTTGAGGCCCATGTTCGTCCACGTCTTGCCGCCGTCGAGGGACTTGTAGACGCCGTCGCCGTAGGCGACGCTGCGCTGGCTGTTGTTCTCGCCGGAGCCGACCCAGATCACCAGCGGGTTGTTCGGGTCGATGGTGATGCAGCCGATCGAGTAGGAGGGCTGGCCTTCGAAGATGGGGTTGAAGCTGGCGCCGCCGTTGGTGGTCTTCCAGACGCCGCCGGAGGCCACCGCGATGTACCAGGTGCTGGGCTTCTTGGGATCGACGGCGATGTCGATCACGCGGCCCGAGGTGAGGGCGGGCCCGATGCCGCGGAGCTCGAGGCCGGCGAAGGTGCCCGCGGAGAGCTTCTCTTTCTTCTCGTCCTTGGCATCTGCAGCCTTGTCGGCCTTGCCCTTCTTGTCGACCTTCTGCGTCTTCGCGGCATGGATGGGGCTCCCCGCCAGCAGGAGCGACAGCAGAGCGATCGCAGCAGAGACTTGTTTCACAGGAAATCCTCCAATTCAATTCAGGATGGGCGCAAACGCGGAGACAAACCTCACCCACGCTCGGCCGCCCGATTGTAGACGGATACGCGGCGGGCGGGGGAAGGTTGCGCGGGAATGCCCCGCCTCGGGCTTCCGTTGCACGGCAGTAACACGCTTGTTATACTCGAGGTCTCTGAAACATGCGAGCTCATGACCAGATCGTCGAGAATCTCATGCGCCGTCCGGGGGTTCGGAAGGAGGTCGAACGCATCGAGCGGGAGGAATCCGCCCTGCTCGATGTCCTGCTCAAAGCCAGGCATGAAGCAGGGTTGTCTCAAGCGCAGGTTGCTGAGCTCATGGGCACCCAAGCGCCGGCCGTTGCCCGCCTTGAGCGCTCGCTGGCCACCGGAAAGCACTCGCCGTCAATCGCCACGCTGCGAAAGTACGCCAGGGCCTGTGGCAGGCGCTTGATCCTTGATGTCGAGTAACGCACCCGGCCGCCGGAGCCTTCGCGCCTCAAGGAGCGCCGGCTCTGACGGCCCCGCCTTCGTTCAGGCTGCCTCGTCGACCAGCCGGACCGCGATGCCCTTGCCCAGCGCGGCGAGCGCCTTCTGGATCCCGGGCAGCTTCGACAGGTGCTTTGGATCGAGGAGGCGCCGGACCTCCTTCTCGTCACAACCCAGCCTCCCGGCGAGCTCGGACTTGCTGATACCGGCTTCGCGCAGGGCCAGGTAGAGGGCGGCCTTTGCCGCCGTTAGCGCAGGGACGAGGACGACCGGCTGGTCCGGCCTAGCCTTCGAGGGCTCGGGAATCGAATCTCCCCGCCGGATGCGGCCGGCAATCGCCTCTTCCAGGGCGTCGGCCGCCTGGACGAGAGCGTCTGTGACGTCGTTGCCCTGGGTGATGGCTTCCGGTACATCGGGAAACGTGACGACGAAGCCGCCGTCGGTCTCGTCGGAGGTGAGAGTCACCGGATAGGCGAACTCGTGGGTCATGACTGCCTCCTACTCGTCGAAGTCCTCCAGGGTGAGCCCGAGCTGCTTGAGCATGGCATGGAGGGTCCCGGTCTTCACCTCGTCCTTGAGATTCCTGAGGACGGTGAAGCGGGAGCCGAAGTAGAGCATGCCGTGGCTGCCCTTTCCCCGCTCCAGCCTGAGCTCGACGGAGATCCCCCGCCGGCGTCCCACTCTCCGCACCCGGCGGACGAACTCGGACCCCTTCACCTGGAAGAGTATCGGACAAATTTGTCCGATATGCAACCCCAAGTCTGGGCTATGCCCGGTGCCGATTGTCGCGTAGGCTGCTCGGCAACCTCCCGATCTAGTCCCTCGCGCCGCCCCTTCAGTCCGCACGGGTGCGGGGCCTGTCTAGTGGGTCACCAGAGGGTAAAGGGGACCCTTGCACCAGCTCTCCGAGGACAGTAGAAAGGATCTGCTGTTTTCTGTAGAATGAAAGAATACCAAGGAGGCAGAGTGCCCTATGGATTTCGCAGAGAAAATCCGTGAGCTAGCCGTGCGCATCCCCATTCAGAAGGAACACATCCGGACTGAAGAGGCCTGCAAGAATGCGTTCGTCATGCCGTTCATCAATGCATTGGGGTACAACGTCTTCGATCCCCGGGAGGTGACGCCCGAGCTTGTGGCCGATGTCGGCGTCAAGAAGGGGGAGAAGGTCGACTACGCTATCCTGCAGGACGGAAAGCCCATTATCCTGTTTGAGTGCAAAGGCTGTGACTGCAACCTCGATCTGATGCATGCCTCTCAGCTCTATCGGTACTTCTCGGTGACGGATGCTCGCTTCGGGATACTCACGAACGGAATCGTCTATCGCTTCTTCTCCGACCTGGACGCTGCCAACAAGATGGATTCCAAGCCGTTCCTTGAGGTCAACCTGCTCGCTCTGGACGACACGATCCTGCTGGAGCTGGCCAAGTTTTCGAAATCTGCCTTCAACGTGGAGATCATCCTGGCCACGGCCAGCGCGCTCAAGTACACGAAGGAGATCAAGCGCATTCTGACGGGGGAACTCCAGCAGCCTTCCGAGGAGATGGTGCGGCTCTTCCTTGCGCGAGTCTACGGAGGCCGGGCGACGGCTTCCGTCCGCGAGCAGTTTGGCGAGCTAGTGAAGCGTGCTCTCAACGAGTTTGTGAGCGACCGGGTGCGGGAGCGTCTGATGAATGCGCTGGAAAGCGAGACGCCTGTCCAAGCGGCAGCTCCTCCTCAGCAGGAGGAGCTTGCGAGCGAGGAAGAGAAGATCACGACCGAGGAGGAAGTCCTGGGTTGGAACATCGTCCGTGCAATCCTGGCGGAGGTAGCCGACCTCCGGCGCATCGCTCTGCGTGATCAGCAGAGCTACTGTGCGATCCTTTTCGATAACAACAATCGCCGGCCGATCTGCCGCCTCCATTTCAATTCGGCGAAGCGCAAGTACCTCGGTCTTTTTGACGAGAGTCGAGTCGAGACGCGGGTTCCTTTGGAGGAAATCTCCGACATCTATAAGCACGCTGGTCACTTGAAAGCGACGGTCGCTCGGTATCTCGGAGCCCCACCGCTGCCGCCGGATGGGCCATAGGCAGGCGGCCGAAGGGGTGAGCTAAGTAGGCTGGCACGGAAATTCGGTCACGTATTCGTCGGGCGGCCGGTCGTCCGGCCCAACGGGCCGGCTGGATGGCCGATTCCAGATACGTACGCGTATTTATGTTGGCCAGTACGAAGATGACGGGCGGACAAATGTACCCCATCGCCGCCAGTCCGATCTCGTCCTCGGTAACCGTGTAGAAGATCCCGTACGGAAACCGACGGAGAGCGGCCCGCCGGTGAGTGCCGTAGATCTTTGGATACTGAAATGGATTGCGTTGAATCGAGGCGAGGCAGGCTTCCACGGTGCGGAGGAATTCGGCGCTGAGGCCTTTTCCTCTCGCTTCGTACCACTCGGCGGCTTCGGAGATCTCGAGCTCGGCTTGAGCTCGAAAAACCATCTGACGGGTCACGAGAACCGTTGACGCAACCGCGTCCGGACCTCTTCCCATGGAATGGCGGAGCCGGGGTCGGCCCTGTGCTCGGCCATGCGGCGGTCGAGCTCCTCTTTCTGTGCTTGCGTCAGCTCCAGGGCCTCGGGCTCAGCCGCGATGCTGTCCCAGAGATCCTCGACGAGTTGGAGCCTTTCGGCAACGCTCAGGTGCAGCAGGTCAGAAATCGTGATCGTGCCCATGAGGCAAGTCTACATCGCCGCCGTGCGCTTCCGGAACCACAGGTAGGCCGGCAGGCCGAGCGCGAGGAGCCCCAGGCCGAGGAGGGACTCGACCGGCTTTTCGAGAAGGGTGTTCCCGATCAGCAGCACGCAGGCGAGGATGAACAGGGCCGGGACGGTAGGGTAGCCCCAGGTGCGGTAGGGGCGCGGATGGTCCGGACGGGTGCGCCGCAGGACGATCACGGCCGCGGCGGTGGCGGCGTGAAACACCACCGAGACGAAGACCACGTAGGTGTAGAGCTGCTCGTAGGTGCCCGAGAGCGTCAGAAGGAGCGCCCAGGCGGTCTGCGCCCAGAGGCTGCGCACCGGCGTGCGGAAGCGCGGATGCACCTCGGCCAGCGAGTGGAAGAAGACGCCGTCCTCGGCCATGGGCAGGTAGATGCGCGAGCTGTAGAGGATCGTCGCGGAGAGGCAGCCGAAGGTCGAGACCAGGATGGCGAGCGAGACCAGCCTCGCTCCGGTCGGTCCGAAGAGGACACCCGCCGCGGCCTCGCCGATGCGCGACGCCCCCGCCATCTCGGGCACCGTCAGCGCCCGGATGTAGACCAGGTTCAAGAGCATGTAGAGGACGATCACGATCCCGGTCCCCAGGATCAGCCCGCGCGGGAGGCTCTTGCCGGGATCGCGCAGCTCGCCCGCCGAGCAGGTGAGGCCGTACCAGCCGTCGTAGGTCCAGAGCGCGGCGATCATCGCGACCCCGAAGGCGGTGAGCAGGGCGCCGCCCGCGATTCCCACCGGAGCGGCCAGATCGGCCCCGGAGGGAGCCGGGGCGAGCAGGCCGAGCGCAACGAGAGCCACGATCGAGCCGATCTTGAGGACCGTCAGCGCGTTCTGGACGGCGGCCCCCTCCTTGAGCCCCAGGTGGTTGATCGCGGTGAGGACGAGGATGGCCAGGCAGGCTCCCGCCTTGATCGAGACGAAGGGGAGGAAGCTCGCCAGGTACGTGCCGAAAGCCACGCCGAGGGCGGCGATGCCGCCGGACATGATGACCAGGAAGGCGGCCCAGCCGAAGAGGAAGCCCCAGAGCGGGCCGTAGGCCTCGCGGAGGTAGTGGTACATGCCGCCGGCGCGGGGGAACATGGCGCCGAGCTCGCCGTAGGTGAGCGCGCCGGCCAGGGTCAGCAGGCCGCCGGCCAGCCAGACCCCGAGGATCAGCCCGGCATGGGGCAGCACCCGGGCCATGTCGGACGTGGTCAGGAAGATGCCCGTGCCCACGATCGAGCCGATCGTGAGCAGAGCGCCGTCCCAGGTGCCCAGGCCGCGGACGAGGCCGGGGCGGGAAGGAGGAAGCATGGCGGGGATTATAGGGTGGGGGGGCCTGAAAAGCGGCCGGATCGCCGAGTGATGGACGAAACAATCCTTCTGACCGTCCTCCGTCATCGAGCCGAGGAAGGTTTTGCAGTATCATCGCTTAGCTGAACCCCTGAAGTTGATGGTCTGAGCGCTGGTTTGAGTGTTGGCAGGAAAGGGATCGCTGCGTCCGATTCATCGCGGTCGTCTGTACCGCAGAGGGGAGACGTTCATGAGCGATCCGAAGACGTACGATGTCGCCATCCTGGGCACCGGGATCGGCGGAGGGATGCTCGCCTGCATCCTGGCCCGGCACGGGTTTGACGTCCTGCTGCTGGAGAAGGAGGCCCACCCCCGCTTCGCCGTGGGCGAGGCCCTGCTGCCGCAGAGCACCATGCTCATGTGGATGCTGGGGCACCGCTGGGACGTGCCCGAGATCCTGCACCTGACGCGCACCGAGTCCATCACCGAGCACATCGCCCCGTCCTGCGGGGTCAAGCGCATCATCGGCTTCCTCTACCACCGCGACGGCCGCCGCCAGGACCCCTCGGAGTCGCATCTGCTGGTGCCGCCGGTGACTCCGCTCACCTCGGAGAGCCACCTCTTCCGCCAGGACATCGACCTCTACCTGCTCAAGGCGGCCCTGCGCTACGGCGTCACCTACCACGACCACGTCGATGCCACGGACGTGGAGGTCGGCCCCCGCAACGTCGAGCTGACGATGAACACGGGCGAGAAGTTCCGGGCGCGCTACCTCGTGGACTGCTCGGGCTACAAGTCGGTGCTCGCCCGCCGCTTCGGCCTGCGCGAGGAGCCGACGCGCCTGCGCACGCAGTCGCGCACCCTGTTCACCCACTTCGAGGGGGTCAAGCGCTACGACGACCTGCTGGAGCCGGGGGAGGACCCCGGCCTTTCCGCGCACTGGCACGAGGGCACGATCCACCACGCCTTCGACGGCGGCTGGTTCTGGGTGATCCCGTTCAACAACCACAAGGACGGCCGGAACCCGCTCTGCAGCGTCGGCCTGAGCCTCGACCTGCGCAAGCACCCGCAGCGGCCGGGAGTCTCCCCCGAGGACGAGTTCCGGGAGATCGTGAACCGCTTCCCGAGCGTCGCCGCCCATTTCGCGGACGCCCGCGCCGTGCGTCCCTGGGTGAGCACGGACCGGCTCCAGTACTCCTCGACCGCCTGCGCCGGCGACCGCTGGTTCCTGGCGGCCCATGCCTACGGTTTCGTGGATGCGCTCTATTCGCGCGGGCTGATCAGCACGCTCGACGTGCTGCGCACGCTGACCCCGCGGCTCATGGAGGCGCTCAAGGACGACGACTTCTCCCGCGAGCGTTTCGCGTTCCCCGAGCGCCAGCAGGCGGCGCTCCTCGACAGCGCCGACCAGATGGTCTACTGCTCCTACCGGGCGTTCGGGTCCTACCCGATCTGGAACGCCTGGGTCCGGCTCTGGCTGCTGAGCACGATGTTCAACGATTTCCGCCACTTCCGGGTGATCGTGAAGTCGCTGGAGTCGGGGGACACGGGGATGTTCGACCTGCTCGACGAGGCGAGGGGGGACGATCCGGTGCAGGGCCTGATCGACGCGGCGGACGGCATGCTCACGGCGGTCGACGCCGGGGCCATGACTCCCGAGGAGGCGTCGGAGCGGATCTTCGCGATGCTGCGCCAGGCGCCGCTGCCGCCGGTCCACGCCTGGGGGGACCCGGACCAGCATCACCTGGACTTCCTGCCGGAGAAGCTGATCGGCCTGATCCAGTGGGGCCGCACCGTGGCGCCGCCGCCGTTCAGCGCGATGTTCGACTTCAGCCCGGAGAACTACCTGCGGGGCGAGGTGCAGGCGGCCAGAGCTCCGGCGGCTTGAGGGAAGACACGGGCACCCGGACGAACACGGACTGACACGGACCTGCACGGACATGTAGGGGAGGGGTTTACCCCCTCCCGGGCGGGGGCAAGCCCCGCCCCTACTCCGGATGTCCGTGTGGGTCCGTGTTCGTCCGTGTCAGTCCGTGTTCTCTTCCCCTCCCCACCCCGCCGGGTGTTTCCGCTGGCCCCGGCATGCCGCTAGCATGTCCTCGTGGACCTCGATAGCTCCGTCGCCCATGCGGCCGACACGATCCATTGGGCGTTCGACGAGTACCGGCAGAGGGTGCAGGCGATCACGCGCCGCGTGCAGCAGCGGTTCGAGCGCCGCGACTGGGCGGGCATCCGCCAGGACACGGTCGAGCGCCTGGGCCTCCACTCCAGGAGCATCGGCCGGGTGTGCGAGGTGCTCGGCGAGCAGCTCGGCGAGCACCTGACCGACCGCTCCCTGTGGGCCGGCCTCAAGGAGGCCTACGCCGCCACGATCCTGGGACGCAACGACTTCGAGCTCGCCCAGACCTGGTTCAACTCCCTCTCCCGCCGGGTGTTCGGCCACGACGGCGTCGATCCCGGCATCGACTTCACCTCGGACGAGCTCCCCCTGCCCTACCACGGCTGGGAGATGGCCAGCGCGCGCATGTACGCGGTGCGCCGGGTGGACGCCGGCGTCGTGCGCAAGGTCCTGGAGGATGCCGGGTTCCGCGTGCCGTTCCGCGACCTGGACGCGGACGCGTCCCTCGCCGCGGCCCGTATCCGGCAGGCGCTCGCCGAGCGGTTCGGCACGGAGGAGATCGAGGCGCTCGACATGCTCCGGCCCATCTTCTTCCGCAACAAGGGAGCCTACGTCGTGGGCCGGGCCCGCCTGCGGGACAACCTGCGAGAGGATCGCCACGGGGGCGGGCTCCTGCCGCTCCTCCTGCCGATCGTGAGCCGCGAGAACGGGCTGGAGGTGGACGCGGTCCTCCCCAGCGAGGACGAGGCGAGCGTGGTCTTCAGCTTCGCCCGCTGGTACTTCCACGCCGACGTGGAGAGCCCGCGCGAGGTCATCGGCTTCCTGCAGTCGATCCTGCCGAAGAAGCGCATCGCCGAGCTCTACATCTCCCTGGGCTACACCAAGCACGGCAAGACCGAGCTCTACCGCGATCTCATGCGCCAGGTGGCCGCCTCGGAGGAGCCGTTCGTCGTCTCCCAGGGGCAGCGCGGGCTGGTGATGTCGGTGTTCGACCTGCCCTCGTACCCGTTCGTGTTCAAGATCATCAAGGACCGCTTCCCGCCGCAGAAGACCGCCAGCCGCGAGAAGGTGCGCGAGAAGTACCGGGAGGTGCTGCAGCACGACCGCGTGGGCCGGCTGGTCGACTTCCAGGAGTACGAGCACCTGAAGGTGCCGCGCGCCCGCTTCGCCCCCGCCCTGCTGGAGGAGCTGCTGCGGGAAGCTGCGCAGAACGTCGAGGTGCGGGGGGACGACGTGATCATCCGCCACGTCTACGTGGAGCGGCGCGTCATGCCCCTGGACGTCTACCTCAGGGACGTGGACGACGACGAGGCCCTGGCCGCGGTTTCGGATTGGGGGCGGTGCATCAAGGATCTCGCCGCGGCGAACATCTTCCCCGGCGACGTCCTGCTCAAGAACTTCGGCGTGACCCGCCACGGCCGGGTGGTCTTCTACGACTATGACGAGGTGGGGCGCCTGACCGACTATAAGTTTCTCCCCTTCCCCGTGGCGCGCCACGACTTCGAGGAGATGTCGTCCGAGACCTGGTTCCCGGTGGGGGAGAGCGACGTCTTCCCCGAGGAGCTCGGCCGCTTCCTGGGGCTCGACGGGGAGCTCCGGGAGGCGTTCCTGCGCGAGCACGCCGACCTGTTCGAGGTCGGCTTCTGGCGGCGCATGCAGGAGCGCAACCTCGCGGGCGAGGTGATCGAGTTCTTCCCCTATCCGGACGAGCGCCGGCTGCGCCCCCGCGGCCGGGAGGGGCGCGAGGGGGAATTCGGCCGCGACTGGATGCGCGGGCTCGTCACCGTCCCGCCCTGAAGACCGCCTTGAAGTTTGACAGAAGGGGACCGGGCTTCTAGTCTCTCGGCGGAAACCCGACCGATGCGCCGACGCTTCACCCTCGCCCTGCTCTGCTTCTGCGCTCTGCTCCCGGCCGCTCCGCCGGCTGGCGCGGAGCTTCACGTCTCCGCCGCGGCCAGCCTTTCCGACGCCCTCCAGGAGATCGCCGCCGTCTACGGGAAGGCCACGGGCGAGCAGGTCGTCCTGAACCTGGGGGCCTCCAGCACGCTCGCCCGGCAGATCCAGGCGGGAGCGCCCGCCGACCTGTTCCTGTCCGCGGACGAGGAGAAGATGGATCTGCTGGAGCGGGAGAAGCTCCTGCTTCCCGGCACCCGGAAGAGCGTCCTCTCGAACACGCTGGTGGTGGTCGTCCCGGTGGATTCCAGGCTCAGGATCTCCGGGCCGGCGGACCTCGCCGCGGTCCGGGCCCTGGCTCTGGCCGAGCCGCAGACCGTGCCCGCGGGCATCTACGCCCGGCAGTACCTCGAGAGGAAGGGGCTCTGGGAGCGGCTCGCGGGCCGGGTGGTGCCCACGGAGAACGTCCGCGCCGCGCTCGCCGCCGTGGAGTCGGGAAACGTCGACGCCGGGATCGTCTACAGGACGGACGCGAGGATCTCGAAGAAGGTGAGAATCGCCTGGGAGGTCCCCAAGGCCGAGTCCCCGGACATCTCCTATCCCTTCGCGGTGCTGGCGGGCTCCGAGCGCAAGGAGGCAGCGCGCAAGCTCCTGCATTACCTGCATTCGCCGCCGGCCCTGGAAGTCTTCCGCAAGTACGGCTTCCTGATCCTCGAGTGATGTCCGGCGAAGAGTGGCAGATCCTCGGCCTGACCGTCCGCACCGCGGGCCTGGCCACGCTGCTCATCCTTCCCCCGGGGCTTCTTCTCGCCTGGCTGCTCGCCCGCACCCGCTGGCGCGGCAAGTCGCTGGTCGAGACGCTGGTCGCCCTGCCGCTGGTCATGCCGCCGGTCGCCACCGGCCTGATCCTCCTCAAGGCGTTCGGGCGCCGGGGTCCCATCGGCCACTTCCTCCACGAGACGCTCGGGCTGGACGTGGTGTTCACCTGGCGGGCGGTGGTGCTGGCCATGGCGGTGATGGCCTTCCCCCTGCTCGTGCGCTCGGCCCGCGTCGCTTTCGAGGGGGTGCCACCGCGCCTGGAGCAGATCGCCCGCACGCTCGGAGCGCGCGAGGGCCGGGTCTTCTTCACGATCACGCTGCCGCTCGCCGCGCGCGGCATTCTCGGGGGAACCCTCCTCGCCTTCGCCCGCGCCCTGGGGGAGTTCGGCGCCACGATCCTGGTGGCCGGGAACATCCCGGGCCGGACCACGACGCTGTCGCTCGCCATCTACCAGCTCGTGCAGCTCGGCCAGGACGAGGACGCGTTCCGGCTGCTGGCGGTGTCCGTGGCGGTCGCCTTCGCCGCGGTCTGGCTGAGCGAGTGGTTCCTGCGGGGCCGGGCATGAAGCTGGTGCTTCGCGGCGTGCGGCTCCCGCTCGCCCATTTCGAGCTGCGGCTCGACGTGGAGGTCACCCGCCACGCCACGGCCCTCTTCGGTCCTTCGGGGGCGGGCAAGACCTCGGTGTTGGACCTGATCGCGGGGCTGCGGCGGGCACCGTCCGCCTACATCGAGCTCGACGGCCGGGTGCTCACCGACACCTCTGCCCGCAGGGAGGTGCCGGCGCGCGACCGGCACATCGGCTACGTGCCCCAGGACGGCGCGCTGTTCCCCCACCTGTCGGTCCGCGGCAACCTGCTCTATGGCAGCAAGGGGGACACCTCCCTGGAGCGGGTGACGGAAGTGCTGGAGATCGGCCACCTGCTGGACCGGCGGATCGGCGATCTGTCGGGAGGGGAGAAGCAGCGGGTGGCCCTGGCCCGGGCGCTGCTCTCCTCGCCGCGCCTCCTGCTGCTCGACGAGCCGCTCGCCGCCCTGGACGAGGAGCTCAAGGGGCGGGTGCTCTCCCATCTCCAGCGGGTGCGCGACGAGATCAAGGTGCCCATGCTTTACGTCTCGCACACGACCGACGAGCTGCGGGCGCTCTGCGACGAGGTGCTGGTGCTCGACCGGGGCCTCCTCCGCGGCCGGGGAGAGCCGCGCGAGCTCTTCGCATCTCAGCCCTCGCCCCTTCGGGGCTCTTGATCGGCGTTCGGAGCACTTACCCAATGGGTAGCGCCTGCGCAGGATTGGGTGGGGAGGTCAAAGCAGTGGGTAGGCCCGCCGCGGCAATGGGTAAGGGAGCCGGCTCAGTGGGTAGACCTGCCGGAAAAGAGGGGAGGGAAGCCCGCACGGTGGGTAGCGCATCCGCGGAATCGTGGCGATTGTCCTACCCAGTGGGGAGCGCGTCCGGAGATGTGCGTGGAACGGCCTACCCGGATCTCTGCGTGTCCCCGGGATTGAGCAGCGACTCGATCAGATTGCGGTGGGAGAAGTCGCCGAAGCTCGCCCAGGTGAGGAAGCCGTCGCGGCCGAGCAGCCGGTGGGCGATCCCGCCGGCGGAGATCCCCTGGTCCCGCAGCTCGCGCGCCTGATCCGCGAGGTCCTCCCAGAAGCGGATCTTGCGCGCCAGCCGCTCCGGCGCGTGCTCCAGGATGCCGGCGTGGTCGCAGACCAGGAGCTCGGGCGAGAGCGCCAGGACCCGGTGGAGCGAGGCGAGGTGCTCCCGCGCGTCCTCGATCCGGCGCAGGTAGCGCACCTTCTCGTGCACATAGAGATCGCCCGAGAAGAGCCAGCGCCGCTCCTCATCGAACAGGCAGACATGGGTCATCGCGTGCCCCGGCGTGGGGATCACCCGCAGCCGGCAGCCGTCGCCCTCGATCCAGTCGCCCAGCGGCTCGGCGCGGAAGCGGCGGGGGGTGGTCCAGATCGCCTTGCGGTAGAGGGGCATGCGCAGGCCCTCGGCAAGGATGGGCACGGCCAGGGCCGAAGCGTGGACCGGCAGCCCCAGCTCCTCCTGGAGCGCCGCGGCGCCGCCGACGTGGTCTTCATGGTGGTGGGTGAGGACGACCTGCCGGACTTCCGGGTGGGCGCGGCACCATTCGACGAGCTGGCCGGCGGTGGTCGGGGGTCCCGAATCGATGAGGAGGCCGCCGCAGGCCCAGGCGGAGACCTCGTACCCGGGCCGGCCGAACAGGCTGCGGGCCATGCGCAGGCGGGTGATGGCTCCGTGCCGGCTGACGCGGAACAGTCAGTCCCCCGCGGCCATCAGGCGGACGAAGTCGGACTCGGTGACGATGCCGACCAGGCGCTGGTTCTCGACCACCGGCAGGCAGCCGAACTTGTTGTCCAGCATGATCCGGGCGGCGTCGCGGATGTCCTGGTCGGGCCGG
>JBJMGZ010000488.1:0-5541 GCA_045807605.1 Thermoanaerobaculia bacterium
CCCGTGGGGCGTCTCCCATGGCCCGATCCAGGAGAGATCGGAAACCCTGCGAGACGCCCCACGGGGCGTCTCTACAATGGAAGGGAAGCGCGTATGGGCCGGGGGGTGAGGGTCACCCCCGCACCGCCGGCACCAGAATCCCCGGCAGCTTCGCCCACGAGGGCGCGGCCTCGAAGTGCACCAGCTTCGGGGTGATCCTGTGCGCCGTCTTGTGGCTCGCGAACCAGACCGGCTTCGGCCAGACCCGGAACGGGGCGTGGATCACCGTCTTCTGCGCGCGGTCGAACATCAGGATGTTGTGGACCATGCCCACGCCCGACTGGATGTCCCGCCGGGTGTGCCCCGGGAAGGCTCCCCAGGGCGTCACCACGAGCCCGAAGCCCGCCGCCGCCCAGTGGTTGATCGACACCGTGCCGTAGCGGAGGTTCGCCACGGCGCGGTCCAGCGCCGCCTCGACCGCGGGATCGCGCAGCGAGGAGGGGTGGACGATGATCGTCACGTTCAGGGTCCCCCACACGGTGTCGTTGCAGAAGTCCACGGCGCGGTCCAGGAACTCCGCGGCGTTTCCTGCTTCCAGGGCCGTCTCGGCGCAGACGCCGCAGAACGCCTCGGTGCGGAAGACGATGTCGTCCCGATTCTCCGGCGAGACGCCGGGGATCAGAGCCCAGGGGAGGTGCTCGCCCCTGCGCTCGCCGAAGCGCTCGGCCTCGGGATGGGCTTTCATGAAGGTGTCATAGCGGTCCGCGGCCCCCGGGTACCATGCCTTGCGCGTGGGCACTTTTCCCAGCGTCTCGCGCAGGGCCGCGAGCAGCGGCTCCCTCTGCGGCGACGAGGCGTGCTGGACGATCACCCGCGACGCGTTGCAGTTGAAGCCGGCGTTGTTGGTCAGCATGGTCGCCAGGTTCTCGGCGTGGTAGGCGAGGTCGGTCTCGCTCCAGGAGCCCTCGGGCCCGGGCACCACGATCACCGGGCTCACGTTGCCGAGCTCGGACGTGAAGCGCTTGGCCACCACGGGCTCGTCCCGCTCCTTGCGCCGGGCTCCCTCTTCTCCGGCCCCGAACACGATCGCATCGTAGGTCCGGTCCGAGCCGGTGATGTGGAGCTCGTCCACGCCGGGATGGGAGGAGAGGTAGGCCCCCTCTTCCGCCCCGCCGTAGATCACGCGGAGGTACCCGCGGTCGATCAGCGGCTTGAAGCCCTCCTCGACGAGCGGGCCGAGATAGACGTTGGCCGGATGGGTCTTGAAGGCGACGACCAGGTCCTCCACGAACAGCTTGTAGAGCACGTCCATGGGGCCGATCGAGGAGACGTTGCCGCCGCCGAGCACCAGGGCGACGCCTCCCCTGCGCCCGCGGGAGTGGTAAACCACGGCCATGGTCTCGGGGAGGGTTTCCATGGTGACGCCGGGCTCCATCCAGACGTCGGCGGTGACCCCGGTGTAGAAGACCTGGTCCCAGACGTCGTAGGGGAAGACGCGCGCCGTGACCTGGCCGTCCGGCCGGACGCGCACCGAGCCGGGGATGCGCGGCCGGCCATGGACCTCGACGTCCCAGAGCGCCTTCTTGAGCAGGCGCAGGTTGCGGATCACGAAGTACGGGCCGACCAGCGCCTCCTCGGCCGACGAGGGGTGGGAGGGGTCGATCCCCTCGGCCGCGATGGCCGCCGCGGCCCAGCGCTCGGCAACCGGGAGGAAGCTGCGGATCAGCTCCTCCAGGAGCGCGATCCGGTCGCGCACCGGGAGCTCGGTCCAGGCCTGTTTGTGCGCCTGGAGATCCCGCACCGCGGCATCCATGGCCTCGCGGGAGGTGGCGGTGAGGTCGGCGGTGAGATCGGCGGCGGGGGCGGTGGTCATGGGCGGAATCCTTTCACACAAACAGCCCCACCACCTCGAACCGCTCCACGTCCACCAAACCCTTGTCGGTCAGCTTGAGCGCCGGGATCACCTCCAGCGCCAGGAAGCTCATGGCCATGAAGGGATCGCGCAGGCGGGCTCCCAGGCGGTGGGCGTCGTCGAGGAGGCGCTGCAGCTTGTCGCGCACGTATTCGATCTGCCAGTCGGACATGAGGCCGGCGATCGGCAGGGCGAGCACGGTCAGCTCGCGCTCGCCCACGGCCACGGCCAGCCCCCCTCCTGCCGCGGCCACCGCCCGCGCCGCCGTCCGCATGGAGAGATCGTCCGCGCCGATCACCACCAGGTTGTGGTGGTCGTGCGCCACCGTGCTCGCGATGGCTCCCTGCGTCAGCCCGACTCCCTGGACGAATCCGAGCCCGATGTTGCCCGTACCGTGATGGCGCTCGATCACCGCCATCTTGAGGAGGTCCCGCTCCGGGTCCGCGTGCGCCCAGCCGTCGCGGACCGGGACCTCGCGGGTCAGGTGACGGGTGAGGAGCTGGTCCGGGATGACGCCGATCACGTTGGCCTGCGTCCCCGAGGCGCGGATCGAGAAATCGAGCCGCTCGGGATCGAGGTTGACGGTCCGCGGCAGGTGATCGTAGCGGCGGTGCCGCCGGTCGTGGACCATTCCGCCTTCCCGGGCCAGCAGCTCGCCCGAGACGAAGACCTCCTCGGCCCGCGGCGCGGAGAGGTCCGAGAACACCACCAGGTCGGCCCGCCGGCCGGGCGCGATGGCGCCGCGGTCGCGCAGCCGGTAGTGCTCCGCCGTGTTGAGCGTCGCCATGCGGATCGCGGTCACCGGATCGGTCCCCTCGGCGATGGCGATGCGCACGAGGTGGTCGATCGATCCCTCGCCCAGCAGGTCGATCGGATGGCGGTCGTCGGTGCACAGGCAGAGGCGCCGCTCGTTCGCCGGGGTCGCGAGAGGCAGGAGCGCGCGCAGGTTGCGGGCGTTGCTCGCCTCGCGCAGGAAGATCGCCAGGCCCACCCGCAGCTTCTCCCGCGCCTCCTCGACCGTGACGCATTCATGGTCCGAGCTGATGCCGGCCGCGGCGTAGGCCGACAGCCGGTGTCCGGACAGGCCGGGGCAGTGGCCGTCGACCACCCGGCCGTGAAACGCGCAGAGCTTGGAGAGCACCTCCGGGTCGCCCTGGATCACGCCGGGGAAGTTCATGACCTCGGCCAGCCCGAGCACCTTGGGCTCGGAGAGCAGCGCGATCAGGTCCGCCGCCTCCAGCCGCGCGCCGGAGGTCTCCAGGTGGGTGGCCGGCACGCAGGAGGGCGCGTTGACCCGGACGTCCAGCGGCGAGCCCGCGGCGTCGCCGAGCATGAAGCGGATGCCCTCGAGACCCAGGACGTTGGCGATCTCGTGCGGGTCCGTCACCACCGTGGTCACGCCGCGCGGCACCACGGCCCGCGCGAACTCGGCCGGCGGCACCATGGAGCTCTCGATGTGGACGTGGGCGTCGAGGAATCCCGGGCAGAGATAGCGCCCGCCGAGGTCGATCTCCCGGCGGGCCTTGTAACCCTCTCCCACCCCTGCGATGAGCGGGCCCGCGACGGCGACGTCCGCGGGATGGATCTCGCCGGAGAGGACGTTGACCAGGCGGGCGTTGCGCAGCAACAGGTCGGCCGGTTCGTCGCCGCGCGCGACCGCGAGGGTCCGGGGGAGGTTCATCCCCCGATGCTACACCCCGCGCGGCTCCTGCGGCATCACGATCCAGAGGATGATGTAGGCGAGCGTGCCGGGGAACGCGAGGGACGCAGCCGAGATGACGACGTAGGCGATGCGCACCGCGGTCGGGCTCCAGTCGAGCCACTCCGCGATGCCGCCGCAGACGCCGGCGATGATCTTCTGGTCACGGGAACGGTACAGACCCATCGTGCTCACCTCCCACTGTCATTACGGCGCCGGTGCCGGAGGGTTTCTCTTCTGCAATGCCGCCAACCACAGGCAGAGCAGGACCGCCGGCAAGCCGATCGCGCCCGCGCCCACGAAGAAGATGGCATAGGACTCCATGAGCGTGTGCCCCTGGTGCTGGAGACCTTCGACGACCGCGCCGGAGAAGCCTTTCAGGAACTTGCCGACCAGCGCGTAGGTGGAGCTGAGCAGGGCGTACTGGGTCGCCGTGTAGCCGAGGCTGGTCAGGCTCGACATGTAGGTCACCAGCGCCACGCCCGCGACGCTGACGCCGAAGTTGTCGAACATCATCACCGCGCCGAACAGGCGCGGATCCGCGCCCCAGACGGCGAGCAGAGCGAAGCTCGCGATCGCGACGGCCTGGACGAGCCCGCCGAGGATCAGCCCCCTCATATACCCCACGCGCGCCACGAGCAGCCCGCCGGCCGCGATGCCGAGGAAGGAGCCGGCCAGCCCCACCGTGCTGCGCACGGCGCCCACCATGTCCTTCGAGATGCCAAGGTCGTGGTAGAAGGGCGTGGCCATCGGTCCCATGACGAACTCCGGCAGCCGGTAGAGGCTGATGAACACCAGCATCAGGAGGCCCACCGGACCCCAGGTGCGGAAGAAGGTGAGGAAGGGCCCGACGACCGCGTCGAAGAATCCTCTGGCCGTCCACAGCGGCGCCTCGGCCGACTTCTCATGCAGCACCTCGTCGGCGACCGCCGGCTCCGTCGCCTTGAACGTCGCGGCGACGCCGATCCCCATCAGCACGGCCATCAAGACATAGGAGATCGGCCATCCGAGATGGTTGGCGGCGAACAGGATCAGGGCGTCGCTGGTGATGACGGCGATCCGGTAGCCGAGCTGATAGGCGCTGGAGAGAAGGCCGAGCTCCTCGCTCGTCTCGGCGGCCTCGATCCGCCAGGCGTCCACCACGATGTCCTGACTCGCCGAGGCGAAGGCGACGACGAGAGCCGCCGCCCCGAGCGCCGCGAGGCCGCCCCGCGGTCCGATAGAGGCCATGGCGATCAGCCCGCCGGCGATCATCACCTGCGCGATCAGGATCCAGCCCCGCCGCCGGCCCAGCCGCTTGCCGAGCCAGGGCGCGTCCAGCCGGTCGATCAGCGGCGACCAGAGGAACTTGAAGGAATAGGCGAGACCTACCCAGGAGAGGAAGCCGATCGCCTTGAGGCTGATCCCCTCGTCGCGCATCCAGTAGCCCAGGGTGGCCGCGGTGAGGAAGAACGGCAGGCCCGAGGAGAATCCCAGCGCCAGCATGATCGCGATCTTGGGCTGCCGCAGCGCCCGGAAGACGTCGCCGATGCCGGGCTTGCGCGGTTTGGCGGCGGCAGCGGCGGAAGCGGATTTCTCGGGGACTGGGCTCATGGCGGCGGCAGCTTATAGCGATTCCACCCGCGACCGCAGCCGCACCAGCCCCTGGCTGACGGCGGCGAGCTCTTCGCGGGCCGCGTTGAGGAAGTCCCGCTCGGCGCGGACGAAGCGGGTGTAGGGAGCGATCGATTCGTCGATGCGCCGCAGGCTGCCTTCGATCTCGCGGTCGAACTGCGCCGTCAGCGACGACATGAGCTGCTCGCGCATGGCGGCGATCTTCTCGCGCAGGTCCCGCTTCGCCTCGTGCCGGCGGTTGGGGATGATGAAGAAGCCGAGGACGGCGATGGTGCTGGCGGCGAGGATGCCGGTGAAATCGGCGGCGGCGGTCACCGCGAGATGGGTGAGAACGGCG
>JBJMGZ010000489.1:0-2698 GCA_045807605.1 Thermoanaerobaculia bacterium
CTTCCCGTGGCGAGTCCAGCGCTGGGAGCTGATCGAGTACTTCACCGAGCTGACCCAGACGGAGGTCAAGGAGTTCTTCCGCCCGAACCTCTGGCCCAACACGCCGGACATCCTCCACGAGGCATTGCAGGTCGGCGGCCGGCCGGCGTTCGTGCAGCGGCTGATCCTGGCGGCCACGCTCGGCGCCAGCTACGGCATCTACGGCCCGCCGTTCGAGCTGATGGAGCACCTGCCGCGCGAGCGGGGGAGCGAGGAGTATCTCGACTCGGAGAAGTACCAGCTCCGCCAGTGGGACCTCGACTGGCCGGACAGCCTGAGCGAGATGATCGCCCTGGTCAACCGCATCCGGCGCGAGAATCCGGCCTTGCAGAGCGATCCCAGCCTGCGCTTCCACAGGGCGGAGAACGAGCAGATCCTCTGTTACAGCAAGAGGGAGGAGGACAACCTGATCCTGGTGGCGGTGAACCTCGATCCCCATCACGTCCAGGCGTCCTGGATCGAGCTCGATCTCGCGGAGCTGGGTCTGGAGTCCGACCAGCCGTTCCAGGTGCACGACCTGCTGACCGGCGCCCGCTATCTCTGGCATGGATCGCGCAACTTCGTTCAGCTCGATCCGCATCAGGTGCCCGCGCATATCTTCCGGGTGCGCCGCCGGGTGCTTTCGGAACGGGATTTCGATTACTTCGTCTAGAGGAAACGATGACGATATTGACGGAAGGGGCGGAAAAGGCGGCGGCGATCGCCGAGGAGCCGAAGCGGCGGGGGGGCGACGATCCCCTCTGGTACAAGGACGCGATCATCTACGAGGTCCACGTGCGGGCCTTCGCGGATTCGGACGGCGACGGCCGCGGCGACTTCCAGGGGCTCACCGCCCGGCTCGACTACCTGCGCGACCTCGGGGTGACCGCCATCTGGCTGCTGCCGTTCTACCCCTCCCCCTGGCGCGACGACGGCTACGACATCTCCGACTACACCAGCGTCCACCCCGCCTACGGCTCCCTGGAGGATTTCCAGCTCTTTCTCGACGAGGCTCACAAACGGGGGCTGAAGGTGATCACCGAGCTGGTGATCAATCACACGTCGGACCAGCATCCGTGGTTCCAGCGCGCGCGGCTCGCCCCTCCCGGCAGCCCGGAGCGCGACTTCTACGTCTGGAGCGACACCGACAAGAAGTACGCCGGCACGCGGATCATCTTCACCGACACCGAGACCTCGAACTGGACCAAGGACCCGGTGGCCAACGCCTTCTACTGGCATCGCTTCTTCTCGCACCAGCCGGACCTCAACTTCGACAACCCGCTGATGCGGGAGGAGCTCTTCAAGGCGCTCGACTTCTGGATGGAGATGGGGGTCGACGGCTTGCGGCTCGACGCCATCCCCTATCTCTTCGAGCGCGAGGGGACGAACAACGAGAACCTGCCGGAGACCCACGAGTTCCTGAAGAAGCTGCGGGCCCACGTCGACGCGAAATTTCCTGGCCGCATGCTATTGGCCGAGGCCAACCAGTGGCCGGAGGACTCGATCGCCTACTTCGGCGATCCGGCGACCGGCGGCGACGAGTGCCACATGTCGTTCCACTTCCCGGTCATGCCGCGCCTGTTCATGGCCGTGCGCATGGAGGACCGCTATCCGATCATCGACATCCTCCAGCAGACGCCGCCGATCCCGGAGACGGCGCAGTGGGCCATCTTCCTGCGCAATCACGACGAGCTGACGCTGGAGATGGTCACCGACGAGGAGCGGGACTACATGTACCGGGTCTACGCGGCGGACCGGGAGCAGCGGATCAACGTCGGCATCCGCCGCCGCCTGGCGCCGCTGCTGGGCAACGACCGGCGGCGGATCGAGCTGCTCAACGCCCTGCTCTTCTCGCTGCCCGGCACGCCCGTCCTGTACTACGGCGACGAGATCGGCATGGGGGACAACTTCTACCTGGGCGACCGCAACGGCGTGCGCACGCCCATGCAGTGGAGCGCGGACAAGAACGCCGGCTTCTCGCGGGCCAACCCGCAGCGGCTCTACCTGCCGGTGATCGTCGACCCCACGTACCACTACGAGGCCGTCAACGTCGAGGCCCAGCAGGGCAACCCCCACTCCCTGCTCTGGTGGATCCGGCGGGTGATCGCCCTGCGCAAGCGCCACCCGGCCTTCAGTCGCGGCGCCATCGAGTTTCTGCAGCCCGAGAACCACCGGGTGCTCGCCTTCCTGCGCCGCCATGCCGACGAGACGGTCGACGAGACGCTGCTGGTGGTGGCCAACCTCTCGCGGTTCGCTCAAGCTGCCGAGCTGGACCTCTCGGCCTTCAAAGGGATGACGCCCGTCGAGCTGTTCGGGCGCTCGTCCTTCCCGAAGATCGGCAGGACGGGCTACGGCATCACCCTCAGTCCCCATGGCTTCCTGTGGTTCTCGCTGCTCCGGGACCCGGCACAGTTCGGCCGGCAGAAGGCGCGGACGGAAGCCGCCGCCGGGTCGCCCGTGCCCGTCATCCGGATCGAGGGCCCCTGGCGGAGCTGCCTGGAGGGGATGGGCAGGGAGGCTTTGGAGACCGCTCTCCTGGACGTCCTGCCGTCGCGCCGCTGGTTCGGCGGCAAGGCGCGCACGCTGCGCAGCATCGAGATCACGGAGGCCATCCCGGTCGACAGCTCCGTCGTCGCCCTGCTGGCCGTGAACTATGTGGACGCCGAGGCCGAGACCTACG
>JBJMGZ010000490.1:0-6495 GCA_045807605.1 Thermoanaerobaculia bacterium
TCGCGCCCGCTGTTCCACCGCAATCGCCGCAGCGAGGTCCTGGAGGGCTGTGCCGGTGGAATCGAAGATGGTGATCTCCTCCTTCGCCGTGCGGCCCGGCCGCGCGCCGCTCACGAGGTCGCCGAGCTCTGCATGCACCTGTCCGGTGGTCATCAGGCCCTGGGCGATCGCATGTTGAAGCTCTCCAATTTCGGCGCACTGCGCGAGCGAGTCGGCTACGAGGGTTGCGCGGGCGACGAGGCGGGGGTCCAGCTCCTGCTTGTCGTGATCGTCCGCGCCCACGGCGGCGATGAACGTCCCCGGCCGGACGTCCTCGGCGCGGATGAAGAAAGTGCGGGCCGGCGTGCAGGTGGCACAGATGTCTGTCTCCGCGAGCGCCGCCCCGAGATCGTCCACTCGCCGCAGCTCGACACCGGAGAGCTCCGGCGCGAGCTCGTCTGCCAGCCGCTCAGCGCGGCCCGGATCGGAATCCCAGAGCAGTACCCGTGCGATGGGCAGCTCGACGCGGAGGGCGCGGGCGTGCATCGCTCCCTGCCGGCCGCAGCCGCAGATCGTGAGGGTGGCAGCGTCGGGACGCGCGAGGTACCGCGCCGCCAGAGCGCTCGTCGCCGCCGTACGTAGGGCGGTGATCATCATCGAGTCGAGCACCGCGAGCGGCCGTCCGCTCGCGCCGTCGAAAAGCACCAGCACTCCTTGGATGGTCGGCAACCCGAAACGCTGCGGGTTGGCAGGGAAGTTGGCGTTCAGCTTGACCGCGAGGCGCGGCTCGGTGCCCAGCAAACCGGCGCCCTTGACGTGCAGCCCGCCTTCGGCCGCCCGCAGTCCCAGGATGCGCGGCGGTACCGTTTCGCCGGCGGCGTGCCGGTGCAAAACGTCTGCAACCGCCGCGAGGCAAGTGGGCAGGTCAAGCAGCGCCGCGACCTCGCTTGCGGTGAGAAGCAGCGTGCCGGCGAGCTCCTCTCGGTCGCTCACCGGGCACCCAGCGCTGCCAGCTCCTGCAGCAGCCGCTCGATCTGCACGAGCATGGCCTCCCGCGAGGCCGCGTACTCGGTGCTGACAGGGGGCACCTCCCACTGCTCGATCGGCGACCTCGCCTGGAGCCCGGGTGGGAGAGCGCAGAAGGTGACGACTCGGACGGCGGCGTCCAGATCCCATTGCTCAAGCTTCGTCGGAACCGGATCGTCCGGCTTCAGCCCGTCTCGGCGCAGGCCCTCGACGGCCGCGAGAGCCATTTCGACGTCAGGCACCGTGCCTCGCGAGATGGCGCGGAAGGGAAGCCCGCGAGCTGCTGCGATCTGATTGAAGTGGGCTGCGGCAACGACGCTCTTGGCAGAACCGTGCTCGCAGACGAACAGGATGGTGCCGGCAGGCTTCGCCTCCGGTGCGGTCATCAGGGCACCGAGGATCACGAACATGGGCGTCATCATCTCATCCTCACCCAGAGCTGTCTGGCCGCGATGCAACAAACGTTCTAGTCGATTGTAGCACCTGTTGCGGATAAATACACGCAACCTATGTTCCGTCGCGCTGCATCACCTGTTACAATCCGCTCAAAGGAGGAGCCTCGCCATGCGAGCGTCTCTCCCTTCTTGTCCACCCTCCTGCGGCCCATGTTCTGTGAAGCCGGCGCCGGGGCCCGTACCCTTGGACAATTCCCGAACGTCCTCGTGTGGAGAAGCCATGGTCCCGAACCGAACCACCACCGTGCTGTCTGCCGTGGAGCGCTGCCGCAAGCGCCTCTGGGCGCACTGCTACCGGATGACGGGGCGCCGCACGGAGGCGGACGATCTCAGCCAGGAGGCGATCGCGCGGGCCATCGAGCGCGCCGACGACCTGCACGACCCCGCGGCAGTCGAGGGCTGGCTCTTCCGGATCGCGACCACCGTCTGCCTCGACCACTTCCGGCGGGCGCGACGGACGCGCGAGCTGACGGAGCTCGTCGACCCGGTCGCCTTCGACGACCTCGCCGAGGCGCCGGTCGGCCCCGAGGCGACGCTGCTCCAGCGTGAAGAGGTCCGCCTGGCGCTCATCGTCGCTTTTCAGAGCCTGCCACCGAAGCAGCGCGCCGTGCTGCTGCTGCACGATGTCTGCGACCTGCCGCTCACCGAGGCCGCGGCCGCTACCGGCACGAACGCCAACGCCGCCAAGGCGACCTTGCGCCGTGCCCGTGCGGGGCTCGCGCGCACGCGAGGCCGCGCCGACGTCGACGCGCGTGCCGATGCGGACGTGGTCGAGCGCCTCGCCCGGGCGCTCGCGGAGCGCTCCGTCGATGCGCTGGCCCTGCTGCTCGCCGATGACGTCTGGGGCGTCGTCGACGGAGGAGGGGTCGTGCCGGTCGCCTCGCGGCCGACGATCGGCGCACGGGCTCTCCTGCGCCGCTTCGTCGGCCTCAGCAAGCGGGTCGCGCAGCCGGTCGCCTGTCGCGTCGTGCGCCTGAACCTCGAGCCCGCCGTCCTCGTCACGCTGCCTGCCGCCGCGAACGCCGTGTTCGCTTCCATCCACGTCGAGACGCGGAATGGGCGCATCGCCGCCATGCGGGTGGTGCGTGATCCCGCGAAGCTCGCGCCCCTGCAGGGGCTCGCTGCACCGATCGGAGACACACCATGACCCTGCTTTCGATCCTGAGCACCAACCTCTCGGCCATCGGCGCCATCCTCGCCGTGATGGCGGCCGTCGCGCTGCTCGAGACGGCCGTCCCTCTTCACGCTCGCGGACGATGGCACCGGACCCACGTGGGGCCGAACCTCGCTCTGACCTTCATCACCTTCGCCACGAACTTTGTGTTCAACGGCGGGCTGGTGCTGCTGCTGGCCTGGCTTGCCGAGCGCCGCTTCGGCCTCCTGCGCCTCCTCCCGCTCCACCCGCTCGCGGCCGGCGCCCTCGCCGTCGTGGCGCTCGACTTCTCCTTCTACGTGGCGCACGTCGCCATGCACAAGGTCCCGGCATTCTGGAGGGTGCACCGGGTGCACCACTCCGACCCCGTGGTGGACGTGACGACCACGATCCGGCAGCACCCGTTCGAAGGGGTCATCCGCTACGCGTTCCTCGCCACGTTCGCCTGCGCGCTCGGAGCGGGTCTGGGTGCCTTCGCGGTCTACCGCGTCTGGTCGGCCCTCAACGCGTTGCTCGAGCACGCGAACATCCGCGTGCCGCGCCGTCTCGACTCCGCGCTGTCGCTGGTGACGACCTGGCCCAACATGCACAAGATCCATCACTCGCGCGACGTGCGAGAGACCGACAGCAACTACGGCAACATCTTCTCGTGGTTCGATCGGCTGTTCGGCACCTACACGCCGTCCTGGCGCGGGACGACCGTGGCCTGCGGGCTCGACGGTTTCGACGATCCCTCGGTGCAGACGACCTCGGGGCTGCTCGCCATGCCGTTCCGGAGCTGGCCTACCAGAGCGTCATCCAGCGCAGCTTCACCACCACCTGATCCGAATCGAGCCCCAGCCGGTATCCCGGGTCGAGCGTCCGCTGCCAGTTGCGGTTCCAGACCAGGAAGAGGTCCCGGCCGGGCTGGATCGTCCAGCGCAGCCGGGAGTTGAGGCCGAGATCGCGCGACTCGGAGTCGTACTGCGTGAAGATCGAAACGAGCAGGTCCGGAGAGAAGGCGTAGACGGTTTTGAGCTGCCACAGGCGCTGGATGAAGTCCCCCTGCGGCAGGTCGCCGAAATTGTTCACCGCGTCGAGCTCCAGGCGCAGGCGCCCCGGTCCGAAGGTCCAATAGACGAAGGATTCCCATTCGGTGAGGCGCCCGTCGAAGAAGTCCCCGAACCAGACGGTGGAGCCCAACCGCCAGGGACGTGAGCTCGACGACTGCGCCTCGACGCGCCAGCGCGTGAACTGGTATTCGCCGGGCGGGATCACCACTCCTTCGGCCACCTCGAAGGGCTCATCCAGGCGTTCGAATCGGGGCACCCAGTTGGCCTCCAGGTGCTCGCCGGAGCCGGTGACGGCATTCCAGGGCGCGGTGAAGACCTCCCAGCTCTCGGTGGTGCCGTCCAGGCGGTCCACTCGCGACAGGAACAGCTCGAAGAAGAACTGCCGCACCCAGGAGAAGGAGCCGGCCTCGCCAGGCCGGGGTTGGAACGCGCCGCCGCCCTCGGCCTGGCGCGTGCCGGGACGCGGCAGAAACCCGAGGGCCGGATCGAGCGCGTCGCCGAATTCCCGGTACGTCAGGAACAGATCCCAGAGGTCGTTCGGATAGTCAGCCTTGAACCCCCAGCCGCTGCGCTGGCCGGGGGCGAGGTCGCCGTCGCTGCGTGCCGCCCACCCCCCGAAGGAGAGGTTTTTGTCCCCTCGGAACGAGGAGGTCTGCCAGACCGCGTCGAGGCCGGCCAGCGCGTTCTCTTCCATTCCGTCGGGATCGCCGCGGGTGGCGAGCGCGCCGACGCGCAGGTGGTCGTCCACGTCGTAGGTGGTCCGTCCGGCGAAGAGGTTGGTCCCCGGGGCCGCGGAGTCGGCGCCGGTTTCCACGTCCAGGGCCGCCACCGACCAGCGTCCGACCCGTCCCAGGACCTTCAGGCCGGCGTCGATCGGCACTACGTTTCCGCTCACCAGCCCGACCCGGCGCGAGTAGAAGGGAATGAAGTCGGTGCCCAGGCCGCTGCCGAACGCGAAGAGGTTCGAGCCCTCCAGGAAGAAGGAGCGCTTCTCGGGGAAGAAGAGCGGAAAGCGGGTCAGATTGACCTGGCGGGTGTCCACCTCGGTCTCCGCGAAATCCGTGTTGACCGTGAGGACCGCCCCGAGCCCGGGGGTCAGGTTGTACGCGAGGTCAAGCCCGGCCTCTCCCGTGCGCTCGGCGTCCGGCTCGGAACGGCGGTCGTCATAGCGGCCGAGGGCGTAGGGAGCGGCGGCGAGCCCCAAGCCCTGTTTCAGGTTGTCGATCCCGGCCAGGGAGCCGGCGCGCCGGAGGTCCTCCAGGCGGGAGTCGAGGGTGAGCCCCGACCAGCGGAGCGTGATCCGCTCGCGGGCCACGAAGCGCTCGACGTTCATCCCCCAGGCACGGAGCCCCGGCCGGAAGCGGAGGCTGCGGGCCGAGATGGCGATCTCGGCGCTCCAGCCTTCGGCGGTCCGCCGCGTGCGGGCCTCCCAGATTCCGTCCCAGTCGAGCGAGATCTCCTCCGGGCCCGAGATGAGGCCGTCCTGCCGCGCGCCGCCCGCATTGATCCGGAAAAGATAGCCGGTGCGTCCGTCACCGAAGGTGTCGAGCACGAAGGCGACCGTGTCGTCCCCCTCCATGTCGGCGTCACGCTGGAGCGTGTGGAGCGCGATTCTCTCCGGCTCCGGGTCGGGGCAGACGATGCCGAAGTAGAGGGTGTCGCCAGATGAGAGGACGGAGATCCGGGTCGCGTCGAAGGGCGTGGGTCTTCCGGGCTCCGGGTCTTGCTGGGTGAGGCCAGGGATCGTGCCCGCCTCCGGCCAGGCCGGCTCGTCGAGGGAGCCGTCGAGCACGATCGCTCCCGAGGCAGGGAAGGCGGCGACGGCGGGAAGCGAAGAGGCCTGCTGCGCGGCGAGAGCCGGAGACAAGAGAAGGGTGAGGAGGATCGGAGCGGTCTCAAAACGCATTTTCGGTCCGCCTATTGGATCACAGCGCAGAGATCTTTGTCAGATCCAGGGGAGGCTTGGCGAATGGCATTTAGATGGTACTGGATCTCCTGAGGGAAATCGCCCGTCCAGTTCGTCTAAGCCTTGAAAGGAAATCTGTCATGCCTACCAATCCTGAACCCCAGCGGACCGATTTCACCCTGGACGTCCTCGGACGCTTCCTCTGCAACGGGCTCGACGAGGCTCTGAAGAGCACGGATACCGGCAAGTATCCCGATGCCCGGCCTTTCGACGTCGTTGTCGTCGGGGGAGGCTCTTTCGGCGCCATCTGTGCGGCTCACCTCTTCAACAACGACAAGACGCACAGCCGGCGGGTGCTGGTGCTGGATGGTGGCCCCCTCCTGCTCCCCGAGCATGTCCAGAACCTTCCGATGATGGGGATCACGGCTCCGCCTCCGGTGCCGAACGATCCCGGGGTCGTGCGCGAATTCGTGTGGGGGCTGCCTTGGCAGACCAGCGTCAAGGCAGGTTTTCCGGGGCTGGCCTACTGCCTCGGCGGCCGGTCGGTGTTCTGGGGCGGATGGTCGCCCCAGCTCCTGCCCGCGGAGAGGCCGACCGCGGCGGGTCCGCACCATCCGAACCTCTGGCCTGCCCAGTTGGTCGACGAGTTGGAGAAGCCGCTGCCGAACGGAGATCCAGGCTATTTCCGGCAGGCGGCCGAGCAGATCGGCACCACGCAGACGAACGACTTCATTCATGGTCCTTTGCACACGGCGCTCCGCCGGCAGCTCTTCGAGGGCGTGAATAACGGCCTGGTGACGGACGCGGTGCCATTCGCGGAGATCCCGCAGCTCCTGGACGGGGTACCGTCCGGCAAGGAGGATCTCTTCAAGCTGGAGGCTCCGCTCGCGGTCGAGGCGAGCCCGCCGCGATCCGGCTTCTTCC
>JBJMGZ010000491.1:0-11047 GCA_045807605.1 Thermoanaerobaculia bacterium
AAGCCTTGTTGATCGGCCCGAACCAGAGCGCGTTGCGCGCCGGGCTCACCCAGCTCGCCAGCGTGGCCCCATAGTCGCCGATCTCGCCCGCGTCGCGGGCGAGCCCCAGATCCCTCCCGACCCGGACATAGGGAAGGAAGACCGCGATCAGCGCCGCCCCGGCCACGAGGGCGACGGGAGCCAGGACCCGCAGTCCGCCGATCAGGTCGCGGCGGTGGATGGCAACCCGGTTCAGCAGGATCACCAGCAGCGGGATGTGGACCATGTAGGCCAGGTAGGCGCCGCCGGTGACGTTCAGCAGGTAGAAGATCAGGAAGAGCACGGCGTCGCGGACCTTGCGCTCCGCCAGCAGCCGGTCCCAGAACCAGAGCGTCAACGGCACCCACTGCGCGAGCAGGAGCTGGATGTGGTTGAGATGGGTGAGCCGGAACGGGGAGAACACGTACATGGCCCCGGCCAGGACCGCGGCGATCCAGGAGGCGCCGCTGCGGCGTACCACCCAGCAGACGGCCAGCCCGGTGAGCACGAACGAGCTGAAGAAGAGGAAGTTGTAGCCGGCGATGGCATTGTCGAACAGGGCGATCTGGAGCGCCGGCCCGATCAGGTGGTCCGAGAGCGCGAGCGTCCCCCGGGTGGGATGGAAGATGTTGGCGTTCCAGAGGTCCGGCAGCCCCATCCGGATCTGGTGGACGCCCCACTTCAGCACCCACAGGTTGAACAGCGGGTCCGCGGTGTTGGGGGCGATGCGGTCCTGCCAGACCTGCCAGACGGGCCGCAGGTAGAACAGGCCGAGAGCCGTGTACAGCGCCGCGGCGGCCGCGAGCGGCCAGCGCCTCTCCTTCGTCTCCATGGGAAGCCAGAGTGTATCCTTCCCGCGCCGCGTATGGACCTGCGAAACCTTTCCGACCGCGCCGCCTCCCGCCTGACCTGGGCTTTCTTCGTTCTGGGGCTGGCGATCTCACTCTGGATGGTGGCGCGCAGCCAGGTCGGCGGCGATCAGCTCAATCTCCTGGCGCGCGGGTGGCTGCTCGCGGACGAGGGGCGCTGGATCTCCTACGGCAACCCCATGTCCACCGGCGGCAAGGCGCCGGGCGGGATCACCAGCCTGCTCGTCGGGCTCCCCTTGATGGTCTGGCGGGACCATCGCGCGCCAACCCTGGTCATCCTGCTCTGCCACGTGCTCGCGTACCTGATCCTCGACCGCACGCTCCGCCGCGTCTTCGGCCCGCGGGAGCGCGTGCTCTTTTCCGTCCTCTACTGGCTCAACCCGTGGCGGATGTACTTCTCGGCCTTCCTCTGGAACCCGAACTATCTCTTCCTGTTCGGCGCCGTCCACCTGTGGGCCTGCTGGACGCAGCGCGAGCGCGCCCGCTTCCTGCCCAGCTTCCTGCTCGGCGCGGGGCTCCTGCTGGCGCTCCAGATCCACGCGTCCTTCCTGCTGCTGGCCGTCGCCTCGGTCTTCCTCTGGTGGCGGGGGTACTTCAAGCCGCATTGGACCGGCGGCATCCTCGGCGCGGTGCTGGCCGCGCTGCCGCTGATCCCCTGGGTGCGCGACCTGATGGCCCAGCCCTCGATCCTGACCGAGGCGGACAAGGGCTTCCTCGGCCGCGGGCTCCTCCTTCTCCTTCCCGGAGTGGGCCGCGGGCTGGGTTACTGGCTGCGCTACTCCTCGCTGGCGCTGGCGGAGAAGATGGCGCGCTTCGACTTCGGCGATTTCCTGGATCCCGGGACGGGCGCCCGGCTCGGCTCGGCGGTCTCCCTGGCGGCCAACGTCCTCCTGCCGCTGACGGTCGTGCTCCCGCTGCTCGCCAACCTGCGGCTCGGGCGCCAGCTCCGGAAGCGGCTCCGGCGGAAGCTGCCCCCGGACGCTTCGGAGCGGACCTGGCTCAAGGGGTACGTGCTGTGGACCTTCCTCGGCGCGGTCGTGGTCTTCTCGCTCTCCCCGACCACGATCATGATGTGGCAGGCGCTGATCGTCCTCCACGCCGCGGTGCTGCCGCTGGTGCTCTGGGCGGGCGTGCTCGGCCGCAGCCGCCATGCCGGCCGGGTCTCCCGCGGCCTGGGGATCTACCTCGCGGCCGAGATCGTGCTCCTGCTGCTCATCCCCCTGGGCAGCACGCACTACCGCTGCGCGGGGCACGACGGCTCGGACAGCTTCGGCCTGGACCTGCGGCACGACCACCGGATGCTGCACGAGCTGCACATCCACGCCACCTGCCCCTTGCCGGTGAACCGGCCCGGGGGCTGGTGGCCGGACGTGCTACCAGAATGACTTACCGGGTGCTCGGCGCCTTGCGCTCCTCGAACACGGTCTTGTAGAGCAGGCCGGCGAGGACTCCGCCCGCGATCGGACCCACGAAGTAGACCCAGATGTCGGCGAAGTTGCCGGTCGCGATCGCGGGGCCGAGGGTGCGCGCCGGGTTGAGGCTGGCGCCGGTCAGCGGACCGCCCATGAGGATGCAGAAGGTCAGGGTGAGGCCGATGGCGAGACCGGCGGGGATCGTGGCCTTGCCGCTGATGCCGGCGTTCATGATCGTGTTGACCAGGAAGAAGGTCAGGATCAGCTCGAGCACCAAGCCCTGGGCGGGGCTGACGCCGTCCGCCAGGACCGTGGCGCCGAGGCTGCCCCCCCGGGCGCCGAGCACCCAGGCGAGGGTGAACGCGGCCACGATGCCGCCCAGGAGCTGCACGGCCACATAGGCGAGGGCGCGGGTGGTGTCGATCTTGCCCGCGGCCCAGACGCCCAGCGTCACCGCCGGGTTGATGTGGGTGCCCGAGATGTGCCCGTAGGCATAGGCGAAGGCCACGATCACCAGGCCGTGGGCGAGCGCGACCCCCACCAGGCCGCCATTCTGTCCCCCGGTGCTGAGCGCGCCGGCCCCGGCCCCGATGAAGATCAGGGCGAAGGTGCCGATGAACTCGGCGAGCAGAGACGTCGAAAGCTTGTCGTACATGCAGACCCTCCGTTGACGATCGGAAAAAGATGCTACTGCTTGCGGATCATTGCTTGCGAATGACGACCTCGACGCGCCGGTTGCGCTGGCGCCCGGCGTCGTCGTCGTTGCCGGCGACCGGCTTGCGCTCCCCCCAGCCCCGGGGGGTCAGCCGGCCCGCCGCGATGCCTTCGCGCTCCACGAGCCAGCGCTTGACCGATCCTGCCCGCTGCTCGGAGAGGCGCTGATTGTACGCGTCGTCCCCCTTGGAATCGGTATGGCCTTCGAGGGTCGCGCTGCCGGAGGGCCAGGCGCGGATCAGGGTGGCGAGCTGCGCCAGGGCCGTGGCCGCGTCGGAGCGGATGTCCGCCTTGTCGAAGTCGAAGAGGACGTCCGCCGGCAGCTCCACCCGGACCTCCAGGTCCGTCTCCGTCGCGCCGAGGTCCTGCATGGCCTGCCGGACCTCCTGCACGGTGGACACGAGGCCGGACTGGAGACCGCGGATCTCCAGCACCGACGCAACCACGTCGAGCGCCCGCTTGGCGCCCAGCTTCGCGGCCGCGGCTTCGGCCGCCGCCTGCGCAGCCGGGTCCCAGGCGTCGGCGTAGGGAGGGTCCGCGGCCCGCGAGAGACCCGGCAGGAGCAGCAGCGCCGCTGCCGTGGCGAGAGCCGTCCGGGAGACCATGATCAGGAGTCCTGGATCGCCAGGTCCTCGAACGGCGGCACGCCGGGGACCTGCAGGGTGACCGACTTGACCTCGGCCGGCGGCGCCGGGAACTTCACCCACAGGGTATAGCTCTCGCCCGGGCCGAGCTCGTCGTACCAGCGGTCGTTCCAGCCCGACCTCAGGCCGGCGATGTAGCCGCCCTTCTCGTCCTGGAGCACCTGGTACTTCCTGCCCGCGGCGAGGTCCATCAGGTAGACCTCCTTGTAGATGACCTCGGGCTGGATCTTCTCGCTCCCCTGGTTGCGCAGGCGGACCTTGGCGGTGAGGGTGTTCCCTTTGCGGCGGAACTCGGTGACCTCGGCCACGATCCCCTTCCAGTTCGTCTCCTGGCTGGCGAGGACGGCGCCGGCGGCAGCCGGCGTTGCGGCCGGAGCGGCAGCCGGAGCCGGCTCGGGGGCGGGGGCGGAGGCGGAAGGAGCGGCGGCGGTGGTGGCCGGATCGGAGACGGCCGCGGGGGCCGGTCCGGTCTCATCGGCGGTTGGCCGGCAGGCGGCCAGCGCCAGCAGGACGGAACCCAGGATGATGCTCGTGGTTCGCATGGCTCACTCTCCCCTGGACAAGGCTCTCGGCGAGCCGGAGTTGCGGAGCTGCGCGAGACAGCGGAGATCTTACTCCAGCACGAACGGCGGGCGCTCGATCTTGCCCATGCAGGAGGTGTCGATCCCCTGCACCGCGCCCTTCTCGATGAGCTGCCGCCGGACCTCGTCGATGCAGGTCCACGGGTTCAGATGGCTGCCGAAGGGGATCACCACGAGCAGGCTGTTCGCGAAGCGCTCCCGCGCCCGCTCGGCAAAGGCCGGCGGGGTCACCGGGTCGCGCTCGCCGCTCAGGAGCAGCACCGGGACGTCCGTGCGCACCGGCTCGCGATGCCCCGGCTCTACCCGGGCCCGCGGCCATTCGGCGCACGCGGCCATCTGCTGGCGCACCCGGAAGTCGCCCAGGAAGGTGCCGGCGGTGCGCTCCGCGATTCTGGCCGGGTCGATGTAGGGGATGTCCTCGGCGCAGGTGACCGACAGGAGCTCCCCGAGGGCGATCCCCCTCGTGATGTTGTAGCGCGAGCGCACCGCGGCATCCGCCAGCGCATCGAGCCGGCCCTGCGCGGCCTGGTGGATCAGGAGCGGCAGCCTGGCGCTCGCCCTGGCGTCGTAGAGGAAGACCTGCAGGCCGTCCGCGAGAGCGTCCCGCGACAGGCGGATCCTGGCCGGCTGGCTGGTCCCTGGATGGCGCACCTCCACCTCGGCCGGCGCCTTGGCCAGCCGGTCCAGCACCTGCTTGAGCTCCGCGCGCACGTTCGGGAACGCCTTGTGGCAGGCGGCGTCGGCCGCGCACCACGAGAGGACCAGGTCCAGGGCGCGCTGGCTGCCGGCCGCGTGCGAGATCGGGTTGCTCTCGTCCATGGGGATGGCGCCGGTCAGCGTGGCCGTGCGCACCGATCCGGGATGCCGGCGCAGCCAGGTCTGCACCACCCGGGTGCCGTAGGAGCCGCCGTCGAGGTTCACCTTGGCGTAGCCCAGCCAGGCCCGGGCGTCGTCCAGGTCGTCCACGATGGCGGCGCTGGTGTAGCGGGTCAGATCGGCCGTCTTCTCCAGCTCCTTGCGGCATTCGCGCACGGCAGCCAGGGGGAACTTGTCGCCGAGATAGGTCTGGAGGTCGTCGTCGCGCCCGCCCATCGCGCAGGTGAGGCGGCCGGGGCCGGCCACGCCGCGGGCGTCCACGAACACCAGGTCGCGCTCCTGGCGCAGGACGGCATCCCGCCGTCCGAAGTAGCCGGCCTGGTCGACCGCGGACTCGCCGGGTCCGCCGGCCACGAAGAAGATCGGATCGGGCCGCGGTTTCGCGCCCGTGGCCGGGAGCACCACGACCCGCAGCGCGAGCTTGCGCCCGGCGCGGGCCTCGCGGTCCTCCCAGACCTCGAAGGTGCCGCAGCGGGCGTCGGAGCCGTCCGGGAGCTTGCACGGCTCCAGGGCGGAGGCGATCCTGGGGAGGAGCAGGGCGAGAGCCAGGAAGATCGGGCGGAGCCTCGGCAAACGGACCTCCTTCATTTCTATAGAATGCCCGCGTCATGGCACTGTTCCGACGCAAGTTCCGCCTGACCGCCTGCGCTACGACCGGCGGCTGAGCGGCCAAGATAGGTCCGGGGGACCTTTCCGCGATGATCGGCCCGCTCGTCCGGCTTGCCGGACGGGATGAGAGGATCCTCGTCGGCCCCGAGACCGCGGACGATGCCGGAGTCTACCTCCTCGGCGGCCATGCCCTGGTGGCGACGGCCGATTTCATCACCCCGGTCTGCGACGATCCCCGCCGCTTCGGCCGGGTGGCCGCGGCCAACTCGCTGTCGGACGTCTACGCCATGGGCGGCCGGCCGCTCTTCGCGCTCAACCTCTGCTGCTTCCCGCCCCTGGACGAGCCGGACGCCCAATCGCTCCAGGGCATCCTCGAAGGCGCGGCCGAGGCGCTGGCCGAGGCCGGGGCCGTGCTGATCGGCGGCCACTCGGTGCGCGATCCCGAGCTCAAGTTCGGGCTCTCGGTGGTCGGCGAGGCCGATCCCGCCCGCCTCCTCACCAACGCCGGCGCCCGGCCGGGGGATCGGCTGATCCTCACCAAGCCGCTGGGCACGGGAGTCCTGATCAACGCCTTCAAGGTGGACCGGATCGACGAGGCCGGCCTGGAGCCGGCCCTGCGCGAGATGGAGCGCCTGAATTCCGAGGCGAGCCGCCTGGCGCTCGCCTACGGGGTCCATGCCGCCACCGACGTCACCGGCTTCGGCCTCACCGGCCATGCCCTGGGGATGGCGCGCGCCTCCGGCGCCGGCCTGCGAATCGTCTTCGGGAAGCTGCCGGTCCACGACGGCTTCTACCGCCTGGTCGAGAAGGGGATCTCCACGGGCTGCACCGACGCCAACGAGGCCAACGTCGCGCCGGTCTTCGCCGACCGCGCCGGCCTGGACCGCATCCGGCGGGAGGTGCTCTTCGACCCGCAGACCTCCGGCGGCCTGCTGCTGTCGACGCGGCCCGACCAGGCCGGGCCGCTCCTCGAAGCCCTGCTGGCCGCCGGCCACAAGGCCGCCGAGATCGGCGAGGTGCTGGAAGGGCCTGCCAGGATCGAAATCGTGTAGGGGCGGGGCTTGCCCCCGCCCGGGAGGGGGTAAACCCCTCCCCTACATCAAAAGCCCCTTCAGCGTTTCCACGTCCTCGGCGAGCTTCGCGACGATCTCCTCCAGCTTGGCCACGCGGGCGGAGAGCGCTCCGGGGAGGGGGCCGGCAGGCAGGTCCGGCTCGGGGAGCCGGGCGGTACGAAGGGGGGGGCGGGGAACAGGCTCCTCGATCACGTCGCCCACCAGGTGGGTCCAGCGGGCCTCCTTCTGGCCGGGCCGGCGGGGCAGCTCCATCACCAGCGGCTCGTCCATGGCGGCCATGCGCTGCAGCGCCTCCTCGACCTCCTCGACCGAGGCGAACGGCTGCATGCGCTCGCTGCGGGTGCGCAGCTCGCCGGGCGTCTGCGGGCCGCGCAGGAGGAGCAGCGTCATCAGCGCCTTGCCCGCGCGGTCCAGGCCCCAGCGCCGGACCACGCTCTGCTGCCACTTCTCGCTGCGCGCCCCCTCGGTGCGCCAGACGAGCACCTCCAGGCGCAGCCGCTCCAGGGCCTCCACGACCTGCCCCTCGGTCAGGTCCATGACGGGCTCGCGGTTCGTCTTCTGGTTGCAGGCGAGCAGGACGGCGTTCACCGTGAGGGGGTAGAGCTCCGGGGTCGTCTGCTCCTTCTCCAGGAGCGCGCCGAGCACCCGGATCTCCGCCGGATCGAGCTTTCTGGGGATACGGGTCGAGCTCACGGAGGGGGATTCTACCCTGGAAGCCCCCTCTCCCCCGGCACGGGGGTAGCCCGGCCGAAGGCCGGTGAGGAGAGGGGGATTGGGATCAACATACCGCTCCTACTTGATTTTTCCCTCCAGGGGTGCCACCATCCCCCTAACGACCCGGATACAGACTTTGGACGTGGTTTCGAAGACATTGCCCGCCTGATTTCCCTTGCCCGCAGCAACTGTACCCAAACGCATCGAAGAATCCCGGAGAGTGTGGAGTGCACAGGGGAGCGGAACGTCGAGCGCCAGGGTCAGTCGAGCGGGTCAGGTATGTCGGACGAGCGGCTCCTTGCAGCAGATGCCCGGCACCGGAGGGCGGGAGTCCGTTCGGATGAGGAGAGCTGAAGGGTGCTTTTTCTTGTTGTCTTGTCCCTCGTGAGAGGGGCGGAGGTGGTCGTGGCAACACGGCGAAACGGAAACACTTGTTTCAAGGAGCTTAGAGTATGGCTGAACAAGGTGTGGTGAAGTGGTTCAATGACGCGAAGGGCTATGGGTTCATCGTGCGACAGCAGGGGCCGGACGTCTTCGTCCATCATGCCTCGATCGTCGCCGAGGGTTTCCGGACCCTGAGCGAAGGGGACAAGGTGACCTTTGATGTTGTCGAAGGGCCGAAGGGCCTTCAGGCGAAGAACGTCGTCAAGATCTCCTGAGCCCGGCCCGTTTCGATGCCGATAGCGCCCCGCCGGGACTGTTCCCGCGCGGGGCGCTTTCGGTTTAGCGGAACTGGGAGCGGAAGCGCTGGAAGTTGTTCGTGTCGGTCGTCAGGGACGACCGGCGCGGCAGCCGGGACGCCTCGGTGCGGATGATCTGGATGCGCTCCTCGGTCCCCGGGTGGCTGGAGAAGAACTGCTCCACCTTGGTCGGCTTGCGCTTGCGCATGTCCAGCATCTCGCCGTAGAAGTCCACCATCCCCTCCGGGTCGTACCCGGCCGCGTAGGTGTAATGCACGCCCAGGCGGTCGGCCTCGCGCTCCGCCTCGCGGCTGTAGTTGGTCAGGATGCCGGTGCCCAGGAGCTGGGCGGCGATCTGCTTGCCCTGGCTCGGGTTGCGCCCCAGCAGCAGGCCGGCGATCGCGTTGTAGCCGTAGGCCCGGGTCATGAGCTGCGTGCCGTGGCGGGCCGCCCCGTGGCCGATCTCGTGCGCGAGCACGCCCGCCAGCTCGGACAGCGTGTCCGCCTCGGCGACCAGCCCGGAGTTGACGTACACCAGGCCGCCCGGCAGGTTGAAGGCGTTGACGGTGTTGTCGCGCACGATCGCGAAGTCCCAGCGCCGGTTGCCGTACGGCGTCTGGGCGGCGATCCGCCGTCCCACGGTGTTCAGGTAGGAGCTGTCGAGGACCTGCGCCTGCTGCGAGACCTGGGCGCGGAGGTCGTTGCGCATCCCCCACTCCTGGTCGAGGGACACGAGGTTGAACGCGCCCCGGGCGCCGGCCGTGCCGGCGCACCCGAGCAGGACGACGATCAGAACGGCCACGGAGGCCGTGAAAGGGCTCGGTCGGTTGATTCGCGGTTTCATGGCTGCTACCTCCTCTAAGGCGTCTCCGCATTCAGTCACACCTTCTGTAGGGCAAGCTGCATGCCAGCTTGCACAGGAAGAGGAAGCTCTTTGTTTTCAGCGGGCTGGTGGAGAAGAGGCCTTCCGGGGACGGGGAGGCTGTCCTCCAGGGAGGTCGGGGGGCAGCTCGATGATCACATCCCCCGGGCGGACCATGCCCAGGTCCTCCCGGGCGCGGCGCTCCAGGGTGCCGGGATCGGTGCGCAGCCGGTCGATGCGGCCGCGCAGCTCGTCGATCTGGCCGTGCGTCTCCTGGATGCGGGTCTCGAGGACGCGCTCGCGCTCCCGCGCCGCGGCGAGGTCGCGCGAGCCCTTCCAGGCCGCGATGCCGAGGAGCGCCACGAACAGGACGACCGCGGCGCCCACCACCGGGCGGAACGAATCGGGCCGGGAGGGCGCGGGCGTCGTGCTCAAGGGGACCAGCGTGGAAACGCCGCGGCTCCGGGGAAGGAGGCCACGTTGTCCAGCTCCTCCTCGATGCGCAGCAGGCGGTTGTACTTGGCGACCCGGTCGCTGCGGCACGGGGCGCCGGTCTTGATCTGGCCGCAGCGGATGGCTACGCAAAGATCGGCGATGGTGGTGTCCTCGGTCTCGCCGGAACGGTGGCTGATGATGTTGGCGTAGGCGTGGTTCTTGGCCATCTCGACCGCTTCCAGCGTCTCGGAGAGGGTGCCGATCTGGTTGACCTTGACCAGCAGCGCGTTGGCGAGGCCGTTGCGGATGCCCTCGGCGAGGATCTCCGGGTTGGTCACGAACAGGTCGTCGCCCACGAGCTGCACCCGGCTGCCGAGCTCGGCGGTGAGCTCCTTCCAGCCCTCGTGGTCGTCCTCCGCCAGGCCGTCCTCGATGGAGACCAGCGGGTAGGCGTCGATCCACTCGCGATAGATGGCGATCAGGTCGGCGCTGGAGAGGCCCTTGCGTCCCTCCCCCGCCAGGGAGTAGGTGACTTTTTTCGCGCGGCGTTTCTCCACCAGCTCGCTGGCCGCCACGTCGAGGGCCAGCGCGATCTCCCGGCCGGGCTTGTAGCCCGCCCCTTCGATCGCCCGCATCAGGTAGTCCAGCGCGTCGCGGTTGCTCTTGAGGTTCGGAGCGAAGCCGCCCTCGTCCCCCACGGCCGTGACCATCTTCTCCTTCTTCAGGACCTCCTTGAGCGTGTGGTAAACCTCCACGCCCGCGCGCAGCGCCTCGGAGTAGCGGTCGAAGCCGAGCGGGACGAGCATGAACTCCTGCACGTCCACCGAGTTGTCGGCATGGGCTCCGCCGTTGAGCACGTTGAGCAGCGGCACGGGCAGCACGGTCGCCGCCGGCCCGCCCAGGTAGGCGTAGAACGGCAGGTCGCAGGCCTTCGAGGCGGCGCGGGCCACGGCCAGGGAGACCCCGAGCGTGGCATTGGCGCCGAGACGGCTCTTGTCCGAGGTGCCGTCGAGCTCGATCAGCAGCCGGTCGATGCGCGCCTGGTCGCGGCAGTCGAGGCCGCGCAGCGGCGGCGCGATCTCGTCATGCACGTTGGCCAGCGCCTTGCGCACCCCCTTGCCGCCGTAGCGGGCGCCGCCGTCGCGCAGCTCCAGGGCCTCGCGCTCTCCCGTGGAAGCTCCGGACGGCACCGACGCCCTGCCCCAGACGCCACCCTGCAAAATGACTTCGACCTCCAGGGTCGGATTGCCCCGGGAGTCGAGGATCTCGTGACCCACCACTTCTTCGATGACGAACATCACCCCTCCTCAGCCCAGGTGTCCGGTAGACTCAACCTGGAAAGGTTATCTGCAAAACCCTAGCATTATCAAGGAAAAACGTCCCTCTGCCGCAGCTTTGAAAGCAAGCGCGATGCCCAAGAGCCTCAAATCGGCTTGAAATGCTAGACTCCCCCGCTCGATGACTGCCTCTAGCGCTCCCTTCGTCCCCCCTCCCGGCCCCCTGCGCCTGCACGTGGGCAGCGGCTTGGCGCGCCTGGAGGGCTGGGTCAACATGGACATC
>JBJMGZ010000492.1:0-3522 GCA_045807605.1 Thermoanaerobaculia bacterium
AGGAGACGCGGCGCGTGCGGCCGACCGGGCTCAACGAGAACTACGCCCGCGAGCTGCTGGAGCTCCACACCCTGGGCGTGGACGCCGGCTACACCCAGCAGGACGTCGTCGAGGTGGCCCGCGCCTTCACGGGCTGGACGATCATGCCTCCCGGTCCGCGCCGCGAAATGATCGAGCGGCGGATGACGGGGGCGCGCCGGGCCGGCTTCCAGCAGGAGGGGGAATTCCTGTTCCGCGCCGATGCCCACGACTCCGGCGCCAAGACCGTGCTCGGGCGCAAGCTCCCGGCAGGCCGCGGCATCGAAGATGGAGAAGCCGTGCTCGACCTGCTGGCCGTCCATCCCGCGACCGCGAAGCACCTGGCCACCAAGCTCGCCGTGCGCTTCGTGTCCGACGAGCCCTCCCCGGCCCTGGTCGACCGCCTGGCCGCGGTCTATCTGAAGAGCGGGGGACAGGTGAAGCCGATGCTTCAGGCGATCGCGGAGTCGCCGGAGTTCTGGGGCTCGGTCGGAGACAAGATCAAGTCCCCGTTCGAGCTGGCGGTCTCGGCCGTCCGCGGCCTGGGGGGCGACGTGCGAGATCCGCGCGAGAGCCTGCGCTGGATCGCGGACATGGGCCAGAAGCTCTACGCCTACCAGGCGCCCACCGGCTACCCGGACCGCGCCGCGGCCTGGGTCAACACCGGATCGCTCGTGAACCGGATGAATTTCGGCCTGCAGCTCGCCGCCGGCCGGGTGCGCGGCGTGGATTTCGATCTGAACGGTGGCACGGCCTCCCGCGACGAGGCGCTGCGGGTCTATGCCGAGCGCCTGCTGCCCGGGCGGGATCTCGAGCCCGCGCTCGCGCTGTTGCAGCCCATGGCGAACGATCCCGGGCTGCCGAAGAAGGTGGAAGGCGCCACGGCGGTGGAGCAGGTGGTGGGCGTCATCCTGGGCTCGCCGGAGTTCCAGCGGAGGTGATGGCGATGTTCACACGCAGACTCTTCCTCAAGGCCGGCGGGGTGGCCCTGTTCACGCTCGGCGCCGGCCCGCAGTTCCTGACCCGCGCGGCGCTCGCCGCGCAGCCTCCCGGCCGGCGCAAGGTGCTGGTCACGATCTTCCAGCGCGGCGCCATGGACGGCCTCATGGCCGTGACGCCGCTCTCCGGCGACTTGCGCGCGCTGCGTCCGCGGCTCGTCATGGGTGAGAAGGAGCTGCTCGACCTCGGCGCCGAGTTCGGCCTTCATCCGGCGTTCGGGCCGCTGCTTCCGCTGTGGAAGGAGAAGCGGCTGGGGATCGTCCATGCCGTGGGCTCGCCGGACCCGACGCGCTCCCACTTCGACGCGCAGGACTACATGGAGACCGGCACGCCGGGCCGCAAGGGCACGCCCTCGGGCTGGCTCAACCGGGCGGTGGGCCTTCTCGGGCACGAAGGGACGCCGTTCCAGGCGGTCTCGATGACCGCGGCCCTGCCGCGCTCGCTCTACGGCGACGAGCCGGCCCTCGCGGTCACCGATCTCGCGGATTTCAAGGCGCCGGCGGCCGGCCAGAGCTTCGAGGCGCTCTACAAGCAGACCTCGCAGAAGGTCCTCCACGACACGGCGGACGACACCTTCCAGGCCATGCAGATGCTCACGCCCGACAAGGTCGCCCGCTATCGTCCCGCGAACGGCGCCGAGTACCCCGCGACGCCGCTCGGGCAGGCCCTGCGGCAGATCGCGCTCCTGGTCAAGAGCGACATCGGCCTGGAAGTGGCCTTCGCGGAGTCCGGCGGCTGGGACACGCACGTCCAGCAGGGCACGGTCAACGGCAGCTTCGCGCGCCAGGCGCGGGACCTCGCCGGATCGATCCATGCTTTCTGGACCGATCTCGGCGCGGCGTACCAGGACGACGTCCTCCTGACCACGATGACCGAGTTCGGCCGCACCGTGCGCGAGAACGGCTCGGGCGGCACCGACCATGGACACGGCTCCTGCCTGTTCGTGCTGGGCAACCGGGTGGAGGGAGGGCGGGTGCACGGTGATTTCCCATGGCTTGCTTCCGGCATGCTCTACGAGGGGCGCGACCTGCCGGTGACCACCGACTTCCGCAGCGTCTTCTGCGAGCTGGCCGGCCGGCACCTGGGGATCAGGGACGACGGCAGGCTCTTCCCGGGATGGGCGGGGAAGCGGCTGCCGCTGCTCAAGGCGTAGCACGTTGGTTCTTGCTCACGGCCGTCCTCCCCCACTGTAGAGACGCCCCGTGGGGCGTCTCCTCCGACGGGCGCCCCCGGAGAGACGCCCCCCGGAGCGTCTCTACAGTGGGGGGAGAGGCAGGGGGTAGGCCTCGCCGGGATCGTTTTCGGCGCTTGGTGTGTCTAAGGAGGTGCGGGGTCCCAAGACCGGGACCGCCTCGTTCAGGGGGAGGTTCCTCCATGTCCCGAGCCGTCACGCTCCTCAGCCTTCTCGTTCTCGCCCTCATAGGTCATGCCGCGGTGGACGCCGCGACTCCGGCCTCGTTCCGGTTCGCGAAGGCTGCCGCCGACCGGCCCGCGGCCGATCCCGCCGCGCCGATCGGCCTCACCGCCTCGGACGGCACCGGCCTCTCCCTCGTCGCCCTGGAAGCGAACGGCGTGCTCGAGCCGCCGCTCGCGTTCACCGAGCTGCACCTGACGTTCGAGAACCCGCGCGACCAGACGATCGAGGGCCGCTTCCGCATCGCCCTGCCACCCGGCGTGGCGCTCTCGCGCTTCGCCATGAAGATCGGCGACGCCTGGCAGGAGGGCGAGGTGGTGGAGACCCGGCGCGCCCGCGTGGCCTACGAGGACTTCCTCCACCGCAAGCAGGACCCGGCGCTGCTCGAGCAGGAGGCCGGCAATGAGTTTTCGGCCCGTGTCTTCCCGATCCCGGCCCGCGGACGCAAGGAGCTGATCGTCTCCTACTCGCACGCGCTCACCCGGGCCGACGAGCCCTACGTCCTCCCTCTCGCCGGGCTGTCGCAGGTCGGCAGGCTCGACGTGCGCGTGCTCCTCGGCGAGCGGCCGGCGGCAGGAGCGGCGAGCAATCTCGGGGGCGAGATGAGCGACCGCCGCCTGGTCGAGCTGCACAAGCGGGACTGGACCCCCGACCGCGATCTGGAGATCGGCCAGGACCAGGTCGCCAGCCGGACGGGGCTGCGGCACGGCAACCTCGCGGTGGTGCGCGTGGCGGCCCCGGTCGAGCCCCTGCTGCAAGAGATGCAGGAGATCGCCGGCCTCTACGTGCTCGTCGATTCGAGCGCATCCCGCGCCCTGGGCTACGAGACCCAGGTGCGCCGGCTCGGCGAGCTGATCGCCGGCCTGCGCGATGGCGCCGGCGGCTCGACGCCCTTGGGGATCGCCGCGTTCGACCAGGAGGTCGTGCCGGTCTTCGAAGGCACGGCGGGCGGGTTCGGCCCGGCGGAGGCGCGGCGACTCGCCGACCGCCGGCCGCTGGGAGCGTCGGACCTCGAAGGGGCGCTCGCCTGGCTCGGCGACCGGCTGGCGAAGAGCGGTGGGAAGTACCCCCGGGTGCTGCTGATCACCGAC
>JBJMGZ010000493.1:0-7907 GCA_045807605.1 Thermoanaerobaculia bacterium
TCGCGATCGTCCACCAGGAATCGGTCCTGACCTACCGGGTGAAGCTGCACCCTGGGCCCACCTCCCAACTGACCCCAGAGTGCGCCGCCCTCCACGGAAACCGTGAGCGGACCGTAGCTGCCGGCGAAAGCCTGCATTTCGGCGGCCGAGAGGTTGGCGGGGTGGCGGCGATCCTCCACCACGTCGCGCACGAGCTCCAGCGCTGCCTTCTGCCCCGGGTCGGTGATCTTCGCCGCGACCGCGTCGAGCGCGCGCGTATGTGCCACGGCGAGCGCGTCCGGCGCCGCCGCTGCGATGTCCGGCTCGACGCCGGTCCCCTCCCAGTCGGTGCCGGTGACCGGATTGACGGAGCGCCCGTACGGCAGTCTCAGGAGCACCGGGTATCCCTTCACCTGGTAGTTCTCGACCGGGTGAGCTCCGCCGCCGGTGGTCTCGCCGACGATCGTGGCGCGCTTCAGGCTCTGCAAGCTGTAGGCAAGATCCTCGGCGGCCGAGAAGGTGCGGCCGCTGGTGAGGATGAAGACCGGCACGGCGGGCAGGCGCGTGCCCGGCACCCACGCGTGGGTCCAGAATTGCCGGGTCTTGTCTCCCTTGCGGATGTAGAAGCTGCTGAAGTGGATCGGCTCGCTGGAGACCAGATAGCTGGCGATGAGCTGAATCAGGGTCGGGTCACCGCCGCCGTTGTCCCGCAGGTCGACGATCAGCGCATCGCTGCCGGCCAGAAAACCCATCGCCGCCACCGCGGTATCGCCGGCGAGGTCGGCCCGCTCGAAGCTGTCGAGCTTGAGGTAGCCGACGTTGCCGGCCAGCCGTTCGACTCGGCGGAAGCCGTAATTGTCGCTGCGCATCGTGGCCAGCTCCTCCGCGGTCGGCTCTTCCGTCTCCGGAGCGGGCGGCCCGGGAGCCCACATCACGGCCAGGTGCAGGTCGTGGCTGACCGACCGCAGATCCTCGGTCAGCTTGTGCGCGAAGATCTCCAGCGTCCCGAGACGGTCATAGGCGCCGCTCCGGAGCTGGCGCCGCACCTGCTCCTCCATCCGCTGGGCGACGTCGGGAAAGACGTAGGTGTTGCGCAGAGCGGCTGCGATGTCGTCGATGATGGCGGCGCGATCCTTGGCGTCGATGGCGGGTGGCGCCTCCGGTGAGGCGGCCAGCGCGGGGACGGCGGCGAGCAGAAGCAGGAGCGGGACATGGAGCTTCATGGGCCCTCCGTGCGAGACCTTCGCTGGCTTGGACTCCGGGCAGGGGCGGGAAGTTCCCGCCAGATCCCCTGACGATGAGCCGCAGCAGTCGAAGTTGGCTCAGCCAGGTTGGCGCCGGGGCCGCCGCGAGCGTCGCCGGGGTAGAATCCCCCGCGCGAACCGACCCCAACCTCGAAGGAGGCCCCTTGAACCGCACTCTCCACGTTCTGGCAGCAGCGGTCTTTCTCCTGAGCGTCCCGGCCTTTGCCCAGGAGCCGGTGGACCTCGGCATGGTCACGCGCATCCGCGAGGAGGGCCTGCATCACTCGCAGGTGATGGACACCGTGCGGCAGCTCACGGACGTCCTCGGCCCGCGGCTCACCGGCTCGCCGCAGCTCAAGGCGGCCAACGACTGGACCCGCCGGCAGCTCGCCGACTGGGGATTGCGCGACGCCCACCTCGAGCCCTTCCCCTTCGGCCGCGGCTGGTCGTTCAGCCGCTCGGCCGTCCACATGCTGAAGCCGCAGCAGGTCCCGCTCTCCGCCCTGCCCAAGGCGTACACGCCGGGCACCGCCGGCCCGGTCCGCGGCACGGTCATCGCCGCCAAGCTCGCCAAGGAGGAGGACTTCGAGGCCTGGCGGGGCAAGCTGGCCGGCAAGATCGTCCTGGTCGACGAGCCGGTCGATCTCGTCCATCCGGCCGCGGTCCAGGACCGGGAGTTCACGGATGAGACGCTCCTGGACCTCGGCCGGTTTCCGGTCCCCGAGGAGCGCGACGGGGATCCCCACAAAAGGTCGATCGAGCGCGCCAGGCTCCGCGAGGCCCTGAACCGGTTCCTCGTGGAGGAGAAAGCGCTCGCCGCGATCGGCACCAGCACGCGCCCCTGGGGCGTGCTGCGGGTCAGCAGCGGCGGCGCCCACGATCCGGGGCTGAGCGTGGGCGTGCCCTCCCTGGTCATGGCCGCCGAGCAGTACAACCGCATCCGCCGCCTGGCCGAAGCGGGCCAGGAGGTCGAGCTGGAGATCGAGGTCGAGGCGCGCTTCCACGACGAGGACCGGATGGCCTACAACACCGTGGCCGAGATCCCGGGCACGGACCGCAAGGGCGAGATCGTCATGGTCGGCGCCCACCTGGATTCCTGGCATGGCGGCACCGGCGCGACCGACAACGCCGCCGGCTGCGCCGTGGTCATGGAGGCCGTGCGCATCCTCCAGTCGCTCGGCGTCAAGCCGAAGCGCACGGTGCGCATCGCCCTGTGGACGGGCGAGGAACAGGGGCTCCTGGGCTCCGCCGCCTACGTGGCCGAGCACTTCGGCTCGTGGTCCGGACCCGAGGACCCGGAGCGCCGCAAATGGCTCGACTCCGGCAATTGGAGGGGCGAAGGCAAGCTCTCCTTCAAGCCCGCTTACGAGAAGCTGTCGTCCTACTTCAACGTGGACAACGGCGGCGGCAAGATCCGCGGCATCTACGCCGAGGAGAGCGCCGCGGTGCGGCCGATCTTCGAGGCCTGGCTCGCCCCGTTCCACGACCTCGGGGCCGACACCGTGACCCTGCGCCGCACGGGCGGCACCGACCACGAGTCGTTCCACGACGTCGGCCTGCCCGGGTTCCAGTTCATCCAGGACGAGCTGGACTACACGGCGCGCACCCATCACTCGAACCTGGACGTCTACGACCACCTGGAGCGCGAGAACCTGATGCAGGCCGCGGTGGTGGTGGCCTCGTTCCTCTACGACGCCGCCATGCGGCCGGAGAGGCTCCCGCGCCCGCCGCTGCCGAGCTCGAGCCCGCTCCCGAACCCTCTCCCCAAGGGAGGTCCACCTTGAACCGCGCTCTTCGCGCCCTGGCAGCCGTGGCCCTTCTCCTGAGCGTCGCGGTCTCCGCCGAAGAGCCGGTGGACCTCGCGATGGTCACGCGCATCCGCGAGGAGGGCCTGCACCACTCGCAGGTGATGGAGACCGCCCGGCAGCTCACGGACGTCCTCGGTCCCCGGCTCACCGGCTCGCCGCAGCTCAAGGCGGCCAACGAGTGGACCCGGCAGCAGCTCGCCGGTTGGGGGCTGCGCGACGCCCACCTGGAGCCCTATCCCTTCGGCCGCGGCTGGTCCTTCACCCGCTCGGCCGTCCACCTGCTCAGGCCGCAGCAGGCCCCCCTCTCCGCCCTGCCCAAGGCGTACACACCGGGCACCGCCGGCCCCGTCCGCGGCACGGTGCTGATTGCCAGGATCGCCAAGGAGGAGGATTTCGCGGCCTGGCGAGGCAAGCTGGCCGGCAGGATCCTCTTCCTGGACGAGCCCGCCGACCTCTCCAAGCCGGCTGAGTCCGTTCCCCGGGAGCACACCGCCGAGGCGCTCCAGGAGCTCGGCCGGTTCCCGATCCCCGGGGAAGGGCCGGACATCCGCCAGAGGACGATCGACATCGCGAAGTTCCGCGAGGCCCTGAACCAGTTCCTCGGCGAGGAGAAGGCCCTCGCCACGATCGAGCCCAGCTCGCGCCCCTGGGGCGTGGTGCGGGTCGGCCGCGGCGGTCCCTGGGATTTCGACCGGAGCCCGGGCGTGCCCTCGCTGGTCATGGCCGCCGAGCACTACAACCGCCTCTACCGCCTGGCGGAGGCGGGCCAGGAGGTCGAGCTGGAGATCGAGGTTGAGGCGCGGTTCCACGACGACGACCGGATGGCCTACAACACCGTGGCCGAGATCCCGGGCACGGACCGCGACGGCGAGATCGTCATGGCCGGCGCCCACCTGGATTCCTGGCACGGCGGAGCCGGCGCGACCGATGACGCCGCCGGCTGCGCCGTGGTCATGGAGGCGGTGCGCATCCTCCAGGCGCTCGGGGTCAAGCCGAAGCGCACGATCCGCGTCGCCCTGTGGACCGGCGAGGAGCAGGGGCTCCATGGCTCGGTCGCCTACGTGCGGGAGCACTTCGCCTCCTGGTCCGGGCCCGACGACCCGGAGCGCAGGAAGTGGCTCCCCGCCATGTACTGGCGGGGCGAAGGCGAGCTCTCCCTGCTCCCCGGGCACGCCAGGCTGTCGTCGTACTTCAACCTGGACGACGGCGGCGGCAGGATCCGCGGCATCTACGCCGAGGAGAGCGCCGCGTTGCGGCCGATCTTCGAGGCCTGGCTCGCTCCCTTCCACGACCTCGGAGCCGACACCGTCACCCTGCAGCGCACCGCCGGCTCGGACCACGAGGCGTTCCTGGACGTGGGCCTGCCCGGCTTCCAATTCATCCAGGACGAGCTCGACTACTACGCGCGCACCCACCACTCGAACATGGACGTCTATGACCACCTGCAGCGGGAGGACCTGATGCAGGCCTCGGTCGTGGTGGCCTCGTTCCTCTACGACGCCGCCATGCGGCCGGAGAAGCTCCCGCGCCCGCCTCTCCCCCGGACAGATCCTTCCGCGCGCTGACACGTATAAGATCCCGTCAACATGGGAGGTCGACGGATGCACACACGGAAACTGGCGGTCCTGGCCGCGGCCCTGATCCTGGGCACCCAGGCGCTCGCCGCGGCGACCCTGAAGGTGGCGCCGCCGGAGCTCAAGGTCCGGCAGCACGAGCTCGCCAACGGGCTCAAGGTCATCCTCCACGAGGACCGCTCGGTCCCGGTGGTCAACGTCCAGGTCTGGTACCACGTCGGCTCCAAGGACGAGCGCCAGGGACGCAGCGGCTTCGCTCATCTCTTCGAGCACATCATGTTCAAGGGCTCGGCCAACGTGGCGCCCGAGGAGCACATCAACTTCATCAACTCGATCGGCGGGCGCTTCAACGCCACCACCGACTTCGACCGCACGCTCTACTTCCAGACCTTCCCCAGCCAGTACCTGGAGCGCATCCTCTGGATGGAGGCCGACCGCATGAGCTCGCTCGACGTGTCGGAGGAGAACTTCCACTCCGAGCGCGACGTGGTCAAGGAGGAGCGGCGGATGCGGATCGAGAACCCGCCCTTCGGCCGCCTCTTCGAGGTGGTGCTCGACAAGACGTTCACCACCCATCCGTACCGCATCCTCCCGATCGGCAGCATGGCCGACCTGGACGCCGCCACGATCGAGGACGTGCGGGAGTTCCACCGCACCTACTACGTCCCCAACAACGCCACCCTCGTGGTCTCCGGCGACTTCCAGGCCGACGAGACCCTGGGCTGGATCGAGAAGTACTTCGCGCCGATCCCCAAGGGGCAGCCGATCCCGAGGAACGCCCCCAAGGAGCCGGCGCAGACGGCCGAGCGCCGGACGGTCGAGTACGACGCCAACACGCCGCTGCCCGCGGTGATCTTCACCTACCACATTCCCGCGGCCGGAAACCCCGACCTCTACGCGCTCCAGGTGGCGGCGAACGTCCTCTCGAACGGCCAGAGCTCGCGCCTCTACCGCAAGCTGGTCTACGACCAGCAGATCGCGCTCCAGGCCGACGGCCAGACGATCGTGCTGGAGGATCCCGGGGTGTTCTTCTTCTTCGCCATCCTCCAGGCCGGCAAGACGGTCGAAGAGGCCGAGAAATCGCTGGCCGAGGAGGCCCAGCGCCTGATCGCCGAGCCGGTGCCGCAGGAGGAGCTGGAGAAGGCCAAGAACCAGCTCATCGCCGGCCAGGTGTTCGAGCGCCAGACCGTGCAGGACAAGGGCGTGGCCCTCGGCTACGCGAGCGTGATCCTCAAGGACGTCTCGCGGGTGGACAAGGACCTCGCCGAGCTCCAGAAGGTCACGGCCGCCGACGTGCAGCGGGTCGCCAAGGCCTACTTCCGGCCCGAGGACCGCACCGTCGTCCACATGCTGCCCGCGGCCATGAAGCCGGAAGGCGGGAAGGAGAAGCAGCCATGAAGATCATCCCGACCGCCTTCGCTCTCGCCCTCTTGGCCTCTTCTGTCTCCTCTCAGACCGCCGAGAAGATTCCGAAGCAGACCCCTCCCCCGCCGAAGCCGGCCAAGGAGATCCACTTCCCCGCCTTCGAGGAGAAGACGCTCGGCAACGGCCTGCGCGTGGTGGTGATCGAGCAGCACGAGACGCCCTCGGTGAGCCTGCGCCTGCTCTTCCCGGGCGGCAAGGTGCACACGCCGGACGGCAAGGCCGGCCTGGCCGATGCCACGGCCGCGCTGATCCGCGAGGGCACCGCCACCCGCTCGTCGCAGCAGATCGCGCAGACCATCGACTCGGTGGGCGGCGAGCTCGACACCGCCGCGGGCCTGGAGTCCGGCTTTGCCACGGTGCGCGCGACCTCGGACCAGATCGACCTGGGCCTGGACCTGCTCTCGGACGTGATCCTGCGGCCCAGCTTCCCGGCCGAGGAGCTGGAGCGCTGGCGCAGCCAGACGCTGAGCGGCCTCCAGATCCAGCAGTCCGATCCCGAGTACATCGCGGACGCCGCCTTCGAGCGGCTCGTCACCGGCGGGCACCCCTACGGCCTGCCGGCGGGCACGCCCGAGTCGGTCCAGGGGCTGACGCGGGACGACCTGGTCGCGTTCCACAAGCGGCAGTACGTGCCGAACGATTCGATCCTGGCGATCGTCGGCGACGTCAAGACCGCGGATGCGTTCGCCAAGGCCGAGCGCTTCTTCGGCGGCTGGCCGAAGGGCGAGTCGCCGCGCATCCCCAAGGTCAAACCGGCCGAGGGCAAGCGGCAGATCGTGATCGTGGACAAGCCGGACGCCGTGCAGACGCAGATCCGCGTCGGCGAGGTCGGGCTGGCCTATCGCGATCCCGACCATTTCGCCGCCGAGGTCTACGACGCGGTGGTCGGATCGAGCTCGAACTCGCGGCTGTACGAGGAGGTCCGGCGCAAGCGCGGCCTGTCCTACGGCGCGAACAGCGAGTTCCGGCTGCCGAGCGAGCCGGGCTGGTTCCTGGCGAGCACGTTCACCAAGACGGAGTCCACGGCCGAAGCGCTCGGACTGGTGCTGGAGGTGCTCGAAGGCATGGGCAGGACGCCGGTTCCGGCCGCGGAGCTGGAGGCGCGCAAGACCTACCTGACCGGCGCCTTCCCGCTGGAGATCGAGACCCCCGACGGCATCGTGGCCAAGGTGCTGGAAGCGATGAAGTTCGGCTACGGCCGGGAGTACCTGGAGAGCTACCGCGACAACCTGAGCGCGGTGACCGCCGAGCAGCTCAAGGACTTCGCCGCCCGCCGGATCCATCCCGACCGCATGCTGATCGTCCTGGTGGGCAACGCCAGGACCTTCGCCGCGGACGTCGAGAAGCGCTTCGGCAAGCCCGAGGTCATCCCCGCGGCCGAGCTCGACCTGCTCCAGCCCGGGCTGCGGAAGGCGACGGCGTCCAGATAGGCCCCACCCCACCGCTCCCCCTCCGCCACCCCGCCGGGTGGCGGAGGGGTTTTCCCCCTGTCATAGCGTGGCTCCGGAACGAACCTTTCTGGAGACCTGCGCATGATCGCCCCGACCTTGATTGAAACCGCGGAGCCCCGCCCGATCCTCGAAGTCGCCCGCACCCTCGGAATCGACCGCCGGCATCTCGTCCCCTATGGCGACGACAAGGCGAAGATCCGCCTTGCCGCCCGCGAGTCGGGCCGGCCGCCGGGCAGGCTGATCCTGGTGTCGGCCATCACCCCGACCGGCTCGGGAGAGGGCAAGACCACGACCTCGATCGGCCTCGCCCAGGGTCTGGCGAAGCTCGGCGAGAGGGTCTGCCTCGCGTTGCGCGAGCCCTCGCTCGGCCCGATCTTCGGCATGAAGGGCGGAGCGACCGGCGGCGGACGGGCGACCCTGGTGCCC
>JBJMGZ010000494.1:0-16463 GCA_045807605.1 Thermoanaerobaculia bacterium
AAGATGCGGGGTCCCCCCACTGTAGAGACGCCCCGTGGGGCGTCTCTCTTCAGGGCGTCTCTCTTCAGGGCGTCTCTCTCCGGCGCAGGTCAGGACAGCGCCCCATCTCCGCCTTCCTCCACCTCCAGGAACGCCGCCGGCAAGTACGTCAGCAAATCGCCCGCGGCGAGCGCCGCCTCGCCCGTGCGGGCGGCGGCGAGGTCGCCGGCGAGGCCGTGAAGATAAACTCCCAGGCGCGCCGCGTCCAGCGCGCCGAGCCCCTGGGCCAGCAACCCGGCGATCAGGCCGGTCAGGACGTCGCCGGTGCCGCCGGTCGCCATGCCCGGGTTGCCCGTGGGGTTCACGTGCACCTCGCCCCCGGGCGTGGCCACCAGCGTCCGATATCCCTTGAGGACCACGACCGCCTCGGCCTCCGCGGCCGCCCGGCGCGCCGCCGCGATGCGGTCGGCCTGCACCTCGGAGGTCGGGATGCCCAGCAACCGTCCCAGCTCGCCGGGGTGGGGGGTGAGCACGGTCTCGGCGCTCCGGCCGGCGAGCTCGGGCGCAGTACCCGCAGGGGGGGCGAAGGCGTTGATGCCGTCCGCGTCCAGGACCAGGGGCAGCGGAACCTCCAGGGCGATCCTCCGCACGGCCTCGGCAGTCTCCTTCTCTTGCCCCAGGCCGGGGCCCATGGCGAGGACCGACTTGCCCTCCGCCGCCTCCAGGACCCGCTCCAGGGAGAGGTCGGGAAGGGGGAGGGTCATCGATTCGATCGAGCCCAGGTCCACCACGTCGAGGATCGAGGCCGGCACCGCCGCGGTGACCAGCCCGGCTCCCGAGCGGACCGCGGCGCGGGCCGCGAGGATGGCGGCGCCCGCCTTGCCGGGCGAGCCGGCCAGGATCAGAACGTGCCCGTAATCCCCCTTGTGCGTGCCCGGCTTCCGCTCGGGCAGCAGGCCGGACAGCTCCTCCCCCACCAGGAGATGCAGAGGACCGCCCTCCTCCTCCGCCTCTTCCACCAGCTCCGGCGGGATGCCGAGGTCGGTGACGACCAGCTCGCCGACCGAATCCGAGGCCGGGGGAAAGACGTGGGCGATCTTGGGCGCGGCGAAGGTCACGGTGAGATCGGCCTCGACATGCGGGCCGAGCGGCTCGGCTTTGCTGCCGTTCAGGCCGCTGGGCAGGTCCACCGCGACCCGCGGCAAGGGCAGGTCGTTCAGCCCCTGGACGAGATCGGCGAGCATGCCTTCGAGCGGCTTGGAGAGGCCGGTGCCGAAGAGCGCGTCCACGATCAGGTCGGCCTCGCGGGCCTCTTCCAGGGCTTCGACCACGCCGTCCTCGTCCGCGACCTCCTGGATGGCGAGGCCCTGGCGGCGGCAGATGCCGAGCTGGACCTCGGCGTCGCCGCGCATGCCGCGCGCGCCCGCCACGAGGAAGACCTGGACGTCGTAGCCGCGCACGGCCAGGTGGCGCGCGATGGCCAGGCCGTCGCCGCCGTTGTTGCCCGGCCCGCAGAAGATCGCGGCGGACTCGGCCTCCTCGTAGACCTCGCCGATCGCGTCCGCCACGCCGATGGCGGCGTTCTCCATCAGGACCAGGCTCGGGATGCCCAGCTCCTCGATGGCGCAGCGGTCGACCTCGCGCATGGCCTCGGCGCTCAGGATCCTCATGTCGTCCTCTCCACGGGAAGTCGTTGCCAGGCTAAAAGCAGCTCCCGGGTGCGCGGGCATCCCAGGTCGTCCGAAGTGTCCGCAGCCAGGCGTTCCGCGAGCCGCCGCAGGTCCTCGGGGGTGTCCACGTCCGACGCCGGCGGGAGCAGCTCCACGGCGAGATTCCGGCAGCGCTCCAGGGTCGCGGACAGGACCTGGTCCGTGCTCCAGGGGATGTCCCGGAACAGGACGGGATCGATCGCGCCCGGCCGCAGGGCGATCAGGTAGTAGCCGCCGTCCTCGGCCGGCCCGAGCACGACCTCGGCCCCCTTTTCCAGCCGCTCGAACGCCTCGTGGATGAGCGCGAGCGGCAGGGTGGGATGATCGCTCCCCAGCGCCATGACCGAAAATGCGTCGCCGGCGGCCTCGGAGAGCGCCCGGTACAGCCGTTCGCCGAGATCGTCCCCCTGCTGGCGGACGCCGGGGACCGGCCCGGCGGGCATCTCTTCGTGCGCATCCAGGGCCCAGGCCAGCTGCAGCTCGAAATCGCCCTCCCGCAGCCGGTCGACCAGGTCGTCGAGGAACGCGGCATGGAGCGCCGCGGCCTCGGCGGCGGTAAGATCCCCGATCAGGCGGGTCTTGACCCGGCCCTCCCGGGCCGGCTTGGTGAACAGGAGCAGGCGGCGGCGCAGCACGAGGCGGGATTGTAGTACGCCTGTCCTCGGCTGTCTTTGATGTGGATGTAGGGGAGGGGCTTGCCCCCTCCCGGGTGGGCGGAAGCACCGGGATGCGAACACACTCGGTCTGGCCAACTTTCCCCCGCCCGGGAGGGGGCAAGCCCCTCCCCTACATCAAGAGAGGCGTAAGCTGACACCATGGATAACACCAAGGAACGCGAGAAGAAACGGCTTTTTCATCTCGCCGATCGCTTGGCGCGATCCACCGATGGCAAGGAGCAGCAACGGCTCAAGAAAGAGTTGGCATGCTTGACCTTCGGTGGAGCGAAGGATCCGGAATGCCCCTCCTCACCTTCCTGACCGACTTCGGAACCTCCGACTACTACGTGGCCGCGGTCAAGGGCACGGTCCTGCGCCTGGCTCCCGGAACGCAGATCGTCGACGTCTCCCACGAGGTGCCCGCGGGCGACGTCGCGGCGGGCGCATTCCTGCTTTCCGCGGCCGTCCCCTGGTTCCCGGAGGGGACCGTCCATCTCGCGGTGGTGGACCCCGGCGTGGGCAGCCGCCGGCGCATCCTGGTTGTCCGTACCGCCTCCGCTTGGCTGGTCCTGCCCGACAACGGGCTCCTCACCCTGGTGCGCGGGACGGTTCAATCCATCCGTTCCGTCGCGAGGACCGACGTCTTCCTGCCCGGTCCGGGGCAGACCTTTCATGGCCGCGACCGTTTTGCGCCCGTGGCGGCATGGTTGTTGCGGGGGAAACCCATGGACGAGCTCGGGCCGGAGATCGAGGATCCGGTCCTGCTCCCGCTGGAGCCGCCGCGGCGCGAGCCCGGCCGTCTCTCCGGCCAGGTGGTGCACGTGGACCGATACGGAAACCTGATCACCGACATCCCGGCCGGCTGGCTCCCCGAGGGACCCTGCCGCGCCGAGGTCGCGGGCCGTTCCACGACCCGGCGCGCCGGTCACTATGCGGAGATCCCCGCAGGAGAGGCGGCGATGATCCCCGGCTCCCTCGGCACGGTCGAGCTCTCGCTCAAGGGAGACGACCTGGCCCGGAGGTGGATCGTGGAACGAGGCGCTTCGGTTCGGATCACGTGGATGTGACGAAACGGTGACAGTCGTTCCGGCTCGGGCTACAATGTCTGCGTTTGAGAGTGCGATGCTCGATGGATCTTTGGAAGGAGCGAGTGGAGATGAGCAAGTGGGAGTACAAGATCATCAACATCCGGAGTGAGAACTACCGCCTCGACCCCAATTCCGTCACGCAGCTGAATCAGTTGGGAGAGGATGGGTGGGAGCTTGTTTCGATCACGTCGGTCAACTTCAAGACCGGCGCGACGGACAACATCGCCATGGTGTTCAAGCGCCCTGCCCAGGGATAGAGCTGCCTTAGCTCGAGAGGAGCCCGGCTCCCGGCTGGGAGCGAAGGTCCTCTCTTATCTCACTGTTTCTGCAACTATCTCTTCAGCTTCCGCCGCTTGGATTTCCGCCGGCGGAGCGCCAGCGCGAGCCCGGCGGCGCCGCCGGCCAGAAGGAACAGGACGTGCTTCTTCTTGGGCAGGATGCCGACCTCGGCCTCGACCGCGGTCCGCACCTGGGTCAGGGCGCGCTCGGCGTCGCGCCGCGCCTCCTCGACGCGGAGCTGCGCCGCGCGCTGCGCCTCGCCGATCCGCAGCTCGGCTTGGTGGCGGGCCTTCTCCAGATCGCTGCTCATGAGAGTTCCTCTCCCTCGAAGTCGACGGGCACGGCCGGCGGGATGTCCAGCGCCCTGCCCTGGGCCAGCAGCCCGTTCTGCCACCAGTCGAGATGGTCGTCGACGTGGCGCTTCACGCTGTCGACCGGGTTTTCCACCAGGCGGAAGCGGCGGATTCCGAGCCAGGCCAGGAATCCCATGACCCCGGCGAACACGACCAGCACGATCAGCGCCGCGGCCCAGAGCTGCAGCCAGGTGGAGAGCAGCGCGATAAGGAAGAAGATCAGCAGGCCGAGCACCCAGAAGAGCAGCAGCACGGCGGCGCCGAGGAGCCCCAGGGCGACCCCCATGTGCCTGCCCGAGGTCTTGAGGTCGGCCTGCAGGGCGGAGGTCTCCGCCCGCACCACCTCGATCAGCGATTCGCCGAGCGTCCGGAACAGTTCGATCCAGCCCTGCATCCCGCCTCCTCCTCTCACGTCCCTCATTGTCCGGAGCTGCTCACCTGCGTTCCGACCCGGAGCGTGCGCGAGACGAAGGAGGACTCGCCCGCCACGTCGTCCCGGACCCCCACGGCAACCTTCTGGTCCCCCCGCCGCATGAGCAGGTTGACCGAATATGCATAGTGCTTGCCCACGGCGGCGGCCACTTCCGCGGCCGGGATGCTGATCGGGAGCTGCACCTGCTGGACGTCCGAGACGCCGCCCTTCTCATCCATGGCCGCGATGTAGAGCCGCACCCGCGCCTCCTGGGTCTGCTCCCGCGGCACGAGCACCAGCTTGCCGATCGGGATCTTGACCACCACCGGCACCAGGAAGTGGCCGCCCTCCCGCGGCGCGGGCTGCCCGAACTCCAGCTCGACCCCGAACTTGTTGTCCTCGAACGGGAAGTTGAGCGCCGCGAGCGTGCCGTCGGTCATCCGGGAATCGGGGCTCTTGTCGCGGTAGCCCTCGCGGTGGCGCACCTGGTAGCCCTTCTGCTTCACCTTGACCTCGATCTTGTAGTACCGGCCGTCCCCGTAGTGGGTCGGCGAGTACCCGAGCGAGTAGTAGGTGCCGAAGTCCTGGGCCAGCTTCTCCAGGTGCGGCCCCACCTGGTTGGCGTTGATGATGGCCACGCCGCCGGTCTTCTCCGCGAGCATCTGCAGCGGGGCCTGCAGGTTCGAGATCTGGATCGAGTCGACGTAGACCCCCTGCCCCGCCGTGGCGTTCTCCGCCGAGATCGAGGAGTAGACCCGCAGGCCGGCGGCGTCGATGGTGTAGAAGGTGACGCGGTTGGCGTTGGCCGTGGCGGTCAGCTCGGTGAAGCGGCGCGAGGTGTCGAACTGCATCGACTCGGTCAGGCCGGTCGACTGCTCGCCATACTTGCTCTGCACCGCGTAGTACACGTCCTGGCCGGCGATCATCTGCAGGCCGTCGCTCACGTAGAGGATCGCCTTGCGGCCGGGCATGCCCGCGAGCGAGCCGACCAGGTCCTTGAGCGCGCTGATGCTGAAGGAGAGGTCGTTGAAGGTCGACTGCGCGTAGCTGCGGGCGTAGCCCAGAGCCTCGACGGCGCTGCGCGATTCCTCGATGTTGCGCAGCGCGTCGCGGCGCTCCGAATCCGCGTGGACGGCCTGGGCCGAGATCTTCTCCAGCTCGAGCAGGGAGTCGTTGATCAGCCCCGGATCGCTGGTGAAGGTGCGCCGCACGTGCAGCTCGCGGTCATAGGTCACCAGCATCACCTGGTCGTCGCGGCTCAGCTTCTGGCCGAGGAAGGCCCGCAGCTCGCGCATGACGCGGTTGCGGTTGAACGGGTGGAGGTTGAAGTTGTCGATGTAGACCACGAGCCGGAGGCGCTGGTCCTCCGGCAGCGGCGCGGGCTGCGCCGGCGCGGCGGGCCTGCCCGGGGTATCGGCCGCCGCGGGAGCCGCCACGGGCTCGTCGCCGATCATCTTGGCCTTGCCGCCCTCGACGGCGTAGAAGTTGGTGACCGCCACCTTCTTGCCGTTCTCGTAGATCTCGAAGTCGTTCTGGGTCAGCCCCTGGATGCGCTTGCCGCTCTTGTCGGTGACGTAGACGTCCACGTTGACGACGTTGACGTTGACCGACTCGACGTAAAAGCCCGGCTCCCCTGCCACGCCCGCCGGAGCGGGCTGCGCGGCTTTCTGGGCGAAGGCGGAGGCGCTCCACAGGAGCAGGAGGCAGGCCGTGAAGGTTCTGGTGAGCTTCATCATGGCTGGATTCTACGCTTCAGCGGCTCGGCGGGACCACGTCGGCCTCGGCCGTGGTGATCTTGCCGCTCACGGGGTCGAAGATGGCCAGGATCAGGTGCTGGCCGATCTTGCGCAGCTTGAGCCGGGTGTCGTAGCGCACGTGGCCCACCTGCCCGGCGCTGTCCTTGGGCGGCTCCTTGTCGGTGGTGAGGCGGATCGGGATCACCGGCACGTCGGCGCGGTTCCCCTTCGCGTCCAGGACGGAGACGCGCAGCTCCAGCTCCGCCACGAGCTTGCCCTCGTACGGCACCAGGGTGAGCGACGAGAGCGGGATGGCCAGGGTGACCGGGACCTCCATCTCCCGGCGCCCGCTCGCCACCGGCTTGCCCATCTCCATGGGCATGGAGGCCGCGCCCGGCGGGTTGCCGAAGAGCAGAGCGCTCTCCACGATCATCGAGACCTCCGACTTGCGCGACAGGTCGAAGTAGTTGTCGCGCGAGCGGATCTCGAGGCCCGGCCGCGTCACTTCGACCTTGATGTCGTGGCGCTTGTCGTTGCGCTCGCGCTGCGGCGTGAAGCCGAGCCAGTAGTAGGAGCGCGTGTCGGCCTCCGCGGTCTCCAGCGCGTTGCCGCGGCCGCCGTTGAGCAGCGCCTTGCCGCCGGTCTCCTTGGCCACGAAGTCGAGGGTGGAGTGGACCTCCTGCTCGCGCAGGTTGAGCCCGCCGGCCCGCGGCCCCTCGTCCGCCGCGCTCGGGCCGAACGGATCGACGCCCGGCACGTCCACGGCGTAGAGCGTGTAGCCGAGCAGGTTCGCCGTGTCCACGATCGGGCGGTAGAGCTCCTCGCCGCGCGGCACGTCGCGGTTCAGGACCGGCCGGTTCGGGTCGTTGATCACGTAGTCGGCGGGCGAGAACGGCCAGCCGCCGGAGAGCAGGATCATGACCTTGCGCCCCGGCGGGGCGGCGAAGCCGCGCAGCGTGCCCACGGTCGCCGTGATCGAGCGCTGGAGCTGGCTGGAGAGCAGCTCGACGTAGCCGAGCTCCTCCAGGTCCAGGCGGTTGGCGAACGCCGCCCGCGGGTCGACCGTGCCGATCGTGCCGAGCCGGCGGGAGCTCTCGAAGTTGCGGATCTCGGCCAGCCTCTGGGTGCCGAAGGACGGCCGGCCCATCGCCTGCTGGAAGGCGCGGTGCAGCTCGCGCTCGATGCCCGACCAGTTGCTCAGCATGTCGATCTTCTTGCCGTCGAAGGCGACGACGGCCATGCGGTCCTCGGGGCCGAGGCGGCCGAGGTCGTCCATCAGCTCGCGCAGGACCTCGTTGCGCCGCGCGCCGATGCCGAAGTAGTCGTCGATGAAGACGAGATAGCTGGTGCCCACCGGGCTGCCGGGCGCCAGCGCGGGCAGCCCCTGGACCGCGGCGCTCTGGCCGGAGCCGGCGGTGTCTGCCGGGGTGGCCGCGATGGCCTGACCGCCGCGCACCTCGGTGAAGTACTCGATCGGCACATCCTTGCCGTCGACGCGCAGACGGAAGTCGGCGGGGCCGAGGCCGGTCACCCGGTTGCCCTGGCGGTCGGTGACCACGGCTTCCACGTTGACGACGCGCACGTCGATCTGCTCGCCGAAGATGCTGGCGGGCTCCTCCGGAGCCGTCGGCTGCTGGGCCGCGAGCGGCGCGGCCAGGGCCAGCAGGACCGGAAGAAGTCGTAGGGATTTCATCGGAATCCTCCCTGGAGCTCGGACGAAAGGGCGCCCGCGACAGGCCGGCGCCCCTTGCTGCAACAGATCCTATCAGCCGTTCACTTCCCGGGCTGGAAGCTCAGCTCCTCCACCATCTGGCTGCCGGTCTGGGGATTGCGGACGTGGAACACGAGCTTCTGCTCGACGTTGCGCAGGCGCAGCGTGACCTGGGAGCGCGCCTCTGCGCCCGCGGACGGCGCGACCCGGAACGGGATCTTCGGCAGCTCGGAGCTCGCCCCGAATCGGTCCAGGGCGCCGACGGAGAGCACCAGCTCGGTCTCCTCGCCATCGGCAAGGACCGCGGGGAGCACCAGCGTCACCGGCACCTCGACCGTGCGCCAGCCCGCCGGACGGGCCTCCCCCATCTCGACCTGGAGCCGGCCGGACGACCCGGTGCCGCGCCCGAACCGGAGGAGGCCCTCGGTTTCCATCTCGGCCAGGAGGGCGGGCGACAGGTCGGAGAAGCCGCCGCGGGCGCGCACCTCCAGGCCCGGCCGCCGGACCTGCAGCTCGATCTTGTGATGGCGGTCGTCGGCCTTCCAGGCCGGGGAGAAGCCGAGCCAGTAGTAGGAGCGCGTGTCCTCGTCGGCCCGCTCCAGCGCGGCCAGCCGGTTCCCGTTGATGGCCTCCTTGCCGCCGGTCGCCTCGGCCAGAAAATGGAGCGTGTATTGGGCTTCCAGCTCCCAGGGCGGCGAGTGCATGGTGGCCGGACCGGGCGTCGGCCGGTCGGCGGTCACGTCCCCGGGCATCATGGCGATGTCGACGCCCGGCACGTCCACGGGATAGAGCGTGTAGCCGAGGCGGTTGGCGTCCTGGATGAGCTGGCGCATCGGCCGCAGCGTCGGCCAGCCGCCGGAGAGCAGGAGCATGGCCTTGCGCCCCGGAGGCAGCGAGATGCTGCGCAGCGCCGCGGCCGCGGCCTCCGCCGCCCGCGCGATCCGCGCGAACTGTTGCGGCTCCAGGCTCTCGTCCTCGAATTCGTCGAACGGCGATTCGTTGCTGTAGACGTCGAACCTGGCGGCGTCTTCGAGTCCGAGCCAGTGCCGCTCGGCGAGCGAGGACCGCCGCTCCGCCAGGGTCAGCAGGCCCCAGGCCGGGCGCTGCCGCGCCTCGTCGAAGGCCGCGGCCAGGGCCTTGCGGTCGCCCGTCCAGTCCGCCAGCCGGTGGAGCCGGCCGCCGTCGAAGGCCACGACCGCCATGCGGTCCCCGGGGCCGAGGCGGCCCAGGTCGCCCGCGAGCGTCTTGAGCACCATGTCGCGCTGGGCCGCGATCGAGAGGCTGTCGTCGATGAAGACCAGGAAGCTGCGCCCCACCGGACCGGCGGGGACCGGGGCGATGGGCGCGGCGGGCGCCGCCCCGGCAGGGTCTTCCACGGGCGCGGGAGCGGGCAGCGCCACCCCCTCCGCCACCTCGGTGAAGTAGTCGACCGGCACCTCGGCGCCATCGACCAGGAGACGGAAGTCGCCGGCCTGGAGACCGGTCACGCGCTTGCCCTTGCGGTCGGTGACCACGGCCTCGACGTTGACCACGCGCACGTCGATGACCTCGCCGAACGTCTCTTCGGGGGTCTGGGCCGGGACGGCGAAAGGTCCGAGCAGAGAAGCTGCGAGAAGAAGGACGACAGGTCGTTTCATGGGAAACCCTACCTCCTATTCACCGGTCTTCTGTTCCTGGGCTCCGGTCCCGGAACCCGCGAGGACCGCGGGCTGGGGGCCGGAGAGGCTGTGGCGGGCGCGGACGGAGAGGCCCGGCAGACGAACCTCCAGCTCGATGCGATGGTGGTTGTCCCCAGACGGCGAGAAGCCGATCTGGTACCAGGAGCGGGTGTCCTCCTCGGCCTGCCTCAGCGCGGCGAGCCGGGCCGAGTCGAGCGCCGGCCGGCCGCCGGTCGCCTGGGCGAGGGCGACGAGCGTGTCATGGGACGCCAGCTCCCCGTCGGGGGTCGCGAGCGTCCGGGCGATGTCGAGGCCCGGCACGTCCACCGGGTAGAGCGTGTAATCCAGGCGGTTGGCCTCGCGCACGAGGTCGAGAGTCCCGGCGGGCCAGCCGCCGGAGAGCACGAGCATGGCCCTGCGGCCCGCGGGCAGCGGCAGCTCGCGCAGCGCCTCGGCCGCGGCGTCCGCGGCGTCCGCGGCCAGAATCGCGGCCTGGTCCTCCGGCAGCTCCGGAACGCTCCCGGCGGGAGGCCGGCGCGCTGCGGCAAAGGCCGCGGCGAGCACCGCGTGGTCGCCGGTCCAGTCCGCCAGCCGGTGGAGCGCCGCGCCGTCGAAGGCCACGATCGCCATGCGGTCGCCGGGGCCGAGGCGGTCCAGGTCGCGCTCGATCTCCCAGAGCACCAGGTCGCGCTGGACCGCGCTCGCCAGGCTGTCGTCGACGAACACCAGGAAGCTCCGCCCCACCGTCCCCGCCGCAACCTCCTCGAAGCAGTCGATCGGCACCTCGGCGCCATCGACCCGGAGGCGGAAGTCGCCGGCCGAGAGGCCGCTCACGCGGTTCCCCTCGAGGTCGGTCACCACCGCCTCCACGTCGGCGGCCCAGGCCGGCAGAGAAGCGATCAGCAGGGCCGCGAGCAGGGAGACGACACGACATTTCATCAAATGAGCTCCTTCCTGTCCGGGAACCGCAGAGAGCAAGGCGGGTGCCGGGGGTGGCGAACGCGGGAATGGAGAGCGTAAGCTATTGCAGGAGAGGCAGTTCCGTCAAGGGAGGGGAATCTGGACGGCGGCGCAGAACCGTCCTCCCGCGAGGACGGGCCGTCCTCCTCATTCCCAGAGCTCACTCGTAGCGGAGCGCTTCGATGGGGTCCTGGCGCGCGGCCTTGACCGCGGGCCAGAGGCCGGCCGCGAGGCCGACGGCCGTGGAGACGCCGAAGCCGAGGACGACGGACCAGAGCGGGGCCGCGGCCTGGAAGTGGAACGCCACGCGGGCGAGGAGCGCCACGCCGAGGCCGAGCGCGATGCCCAGCAGGCCGCCCACGCCGGTGAGGGTCACCGCCTCGGCCAGGAACTGGATGGCGATATCGCGCCGCGTGCCGCCCAGGGCCTTGCGCAGCCCGATCTCGCGCGTCCTCTGGGTGACGTTGACCAGCATGATGTTCATCACGCCGACGCCGCCCACCACCAGGGAGATACCGGCGATCACGATCATCACCAGCGAGATGCCGCCCGTGATCTGGCGGAAGTTGTTGAGCATGCCCATGCTGGTGAAGGTCGCGAAATCGTTCTCCTGGTTGAAGCGCAGCTTGCGGCGGGTGCGCAGGATCGCGGTCTCCTGCTCGATCAGGGCGTCGACGTCCTCGGACCGGCGCGGCACCGTGGCGATGTGCAGGGTGTCGCCGCCGCCGTCGCGCACCTGGGGATACTGCTCGTCGAAGGTCGAGATCGGCAGGAGCAGGATGTTGTCGTTGCTGCCGCCGAGGAAGTTGCCCTTGCGCTCCAGCAGGCCGATGACCTGGAAGCTGCGGCCGTCGATCGTGAGCGAGCGGCCGATCGGGTCCTGCATGGGGAAGAGCGCGTCCGCCACGTCGGCCGCGATCACCGCCACCCGGGCGGCGTGGCGCACGTCGGCGTCGATGAAGAACCGGCCGTCCTCGATCGCCGAATTGTTGGACTCGGTGTACGCCGGGGTCACCCCCGCGATCGTCGGGCTGTTGGCGATCCGCGCGCCGACGCGGATCTCGCCCGAGGTGAACAGGTAGCGCTCGGGCGAGACCGCCGCGGCGAGCGTCGCCAGCCGCGCCAGCGCCGCCGCGTCGTCGAGCGTCAGGTCGCGCCGGTTGCGCTCCTCCTCGGGCACGTCGTCCGGCCCGCCGAAGCGCGGCTCGAACTTCTGGAACTGCACCAGGTGGGTGCCGAACTGCGAGAACGCCGTGGTCACCGAGCGGTCGAAGCCCGCCACGAAGGAGACCATCATGATCACCGTGGCCACGCCCGCCACCACGCCGAGCAGGGTAAGCGAGGAGCGCAGCTTCTGCGCCTTCATCGCCACCAGCGCGAAACGGACGTTTTCAGTCCAGGACAATCGCAGTCTGCTCCTCGCCATCATTCAGCCCTCAGCGCGTCGACCGGCAGGAGGCGGGAGGCGTGGACCGCCGGCCAGTAGCCGGCCGTGAGCCCGACGAGGATGGACAGGGCGAGCCCCAGCGTGGCGATGCCCGGGGTGATGTTGGCCGGGAAGTTGGCCAGGCGGTCCACGGCCGTGGCGATCAGGCCGCCGCCGAGCACGCCGAAGACGCCGCCGACCAGCGAGAGCACCGCCGCCTCCAGCAGGAACTGCCGGCGCACGTCCCGCTGGCGTGCTCCGAGCGCCCGGCGCAGGCCGATCTCCTGCGTGCGCTCGGCCACCGAGACCAGCATGATGTTCATGATCACGATGCCGCCGATGCCCAGCGACACCGAGGCGATCAGGATGGTCAGGATGAACGCCGCGGCCGAGATCTGGCGCCAGATCTCCTGCAGGTTCTCGGCGGTGACGATGCCGAACGGATCCGGAGCGCGGAAGTCGGCATGGCGCAGCGCGCGCAGCACCGCGCGCGCCTCGTCGGTCGCGTCGTCCACGCCGTCAACCCCGCCCCGCGCCTGGACCAGGAGGTCGATCGTGTCGCGCCGGCCGTTCGACTTGCGCCAGGCGTCGATCGGCACCAGCACGATGTTGTCGCGGCTCTGGCCGAGCATGCGCCCCTGCTGGGTGAGCAGGCCGACCACCCGGTGCGGGACGTCGTTGATCAGGATCTCGCGGCCGATCGGATCGAGCTGCGGGTAGAGCTCGTCCTTGACGTCCCAGCCGATCACCGCGACCGGCTGGGCCGTGCGCGCCTCGCTGTCGAGGAAGAACCGCCCGGCCGTGAGGTCCAGGCTCATGAGCTCGCCGTAGTTCGCCGTGGTGCCGTTCACCACCACGTTGGTCATCCGCCGGTCGCGGTACTTGACGGCGGTCCGGCCCTGGATCAGGGCCCCGACCGCCTCGGCCTTGCGCAGCTCCGTGCGCAGCCGCAGGTAGTCCTCCCACTCGATGTCCGGGCGCTTGAGCGCGTCGATGAACTCCTCCCGGCTGCGGATGATGCCGAACTTGCTGACCACGAACACGTCCGGCGCCAGGCCGAACAGCTTGTCGCGCACGAACAGGTTGAGCCCCGAGATGACCGAGACCACGCCGACCAGCGTCGCCACGCCGATGACAATGCCGAGGAGCGTCAGGAAGCTGCGCAGGGCATGCGTGCGGATCGCCCGCAGCGACTCGCGGAACAGCTCGCCGAGATCCATCAGCCCCCGGAGCCTTTCTCCGAATCTTTCTCCGCGCCGTCCACCCGCCGCCCCTCTCCCTTCTTGGGCTTTTCGAGAACGACCGCGTCGCCCGGATTGATCGTCCGCAGGGCCTTGAACGGGCCGGTGACGACGGTCTCGCCCCCCTTGAGCCCCTTCGCCACCTCGATCGAGAGGTCGCCGATCAGGCCGGTCGCGAGCGGCTGGAAGCGGGCCTTCCCTCCTTCGACCAGGTAGACCCCTTCCTGCTCGTTGCGGGAGCCATCCGCCGCCTGCGCGGGCTTGCCTTCGGCCTCGCGCACCACGAGGGCCTGGAGAGGCACGACGAGCGCCTTGCCGCGGAAGCCGGTCAGGATGTCGGCGCGGGCCGAGAGTCCCGGCTTGATGTCCGCCGGCGGGTCTTCGAGCCGCACCTTGACCTTGAACTTGATCGCCTGGTTCGCGGCGTTGACGAGCGGGCTGCTGCCGACCTCGGTGACCACGCCGCGGAAGGTCTGGTTGGGATAGGCGTCGAGGCGCACCCGCGCCTCCTGGCCGAGCTTGACGTTGGGGATCGAGGTCTCGTCCACCTCCAGCTCGGCTTCGACTGCGGACATGTCCGAGATCGTCAGGAGCACGGTGCCCGGGCTGTTCTGGACGCCGATCACCGCGACCTCGCCCTCCTCCACCCGCCGCGCGGTGACGATGCCGTCCATGGGCGAGCGGATGGTGGTCTTGGCGAGCGTGTCGCGCGCCCCTTCAAGGGAGGCGCCGGCCTGGGAAACGCGGCGCTCGGCCGCCTGGACCACGGCCTCGCTGGTCCGCACGCCGATCCGGGCGCGCTCGAGGTCGGCGGCGGGCAGGATGCCCGCCTTGTAGTTACGCTCGGCGCGGCCGAGGTCGTCCCGCGCCTGGGCGAGCGCGGCGCGGGCCGACTCCACGTCGCCGCGCAGCGCCTGCATGGAGAACTCGTTGCTGCGCGCCGCGGCGCGCGGATTGACCGCGTCGATCTGGAGCAGGAACTGCCCCTTGCTCACCCGGTCCCCCTCCTCCACGGCGAGCCGCGTGATCTGCCCGGGGATCGTGGCGGAGATGTCGACCTTCTTCTGCGCCTGGATCTTGCCGTTGGCGCTCACCTTCGCCTGGACGTCCTCGCGCCCCACCTTGGCCATCTGCACCTCGGTGGGCTTCGGTCCGCGCCGCGACGCGGCGACACCGCCGGCCACGGCGAGGAGCAGGACGACCAGTCCGATCCAAAGCCACTTGCGCTTCACAGGAGATAGCCCTCGCTGGCCGCCACAACCCAGGAAAAGGAAAAGCGCCCCCCGCGGCGGCCGGTCCGGGGGCTCGCTGAATGTGTACGGGCTAGTTTAGCGGAGGTTGCAGCCGAGGACCCCCTCCCGAACAGGACCTCAAGGACACCAGGGACACCAAGGACAAGAGGAACAGCGTCCCTGCCGTCCCTGGTGTCCCTGCTGTCCTTCGGGCTACCGGGCCTGGCCCCTTCGCAGGCTCCACAGTCCGCGCGCCGAGAGGATGAGGGAGAAGACCGAGGTCACCTCGAGCGCGAGGAGCGTCCAGGCGAAGAAGAAGGCTCCGCTGGGGTTGGAGATCCCGGCGGTAATGCCTGACGATCCCTTCATGTGGAGGACGGGGACAGCCGACGCAAGGAGCGATAGGAGGAGGATGATGACATACCCCAATCGCCCCTCGACAAGCACCAGCATTGCGTACAGCCAGACGACCAGGAAGACCACAACAGTGAGGTTTGAGAGCCCTCCCGGGGAGATCTTGTAGACGATGTCGTCCGTGATGTGGAACGCCGCGAAGAGGATCGAGAGCAGAGAGGTGACGGTCAACATGACGTTGTGTTTCATTGGATATTCTCCTTGTTCGAATCGTGTCGGACGAGCGCTGGCAACGTGCGGCGGGCGCGGACCCTCCACAACCAATAGAACATCGCGCCAAACAGCAGCAGGATGGGCAGCGCGCGCATCGGCCCGCTCGTGAACGGCTCCGGGAGGATCTTTGCGACGCGCTCGCGGATCGAGAAGAACGATCCGGCCGCAATGAACAGCGCGAAGCACATGCGCCACAGATGGCGCGCCAGCCGCGGCCCGCCGCGCGGCATGCCGGATCGCAGGATGCGCACGTCGCTGACCGCCATCACGATCCAGATGGTGGCGAGGAAGAAGTACATCGGGAACGGGCGGCCGTCGAGGGAACCGCGAGGGCTGTTGAAGGCCTTCACCCCTGCTGCGATGTCGAGGAGCGCGAAGCCGGCCGCGACCGCCAGCGCGGCCACATCGATACGGCGGGTCCATGGCGACACGGGGCGGACGGTCGTCAACGCCGTGCCGACAAAGTAGGCGATCATGAAGCCGGCGTATACCCTCCCGTCGCTGGGACTCTTGAGAAACCCCAGGATCGAGGCGCTGAAGCCCATGACGAGCATGGCGTAGACGAACAGCAGCCCGCTGCGGCGGTGGAAGGTCCCGCCCTTCCTCACGACCAGAGCGACGGCGCCGAGAACGATGGCGAGCCCGCCTGCGGCAATGTGGATCGGCAGGAGCAGTTGCATGTGGGTCATTGTGGCGAGGCCTGGCTGAACGGCCGCTGAACAGCCTGTTCAGCCGCCGTTCAGCCGGCGCGCCTCAGGCTGCCGTGGACGCCTATAATGGCGCCGTCAATGAGAATCCTGATCGTCGAAGACGAGGCTCTGCTGGCCGACCGGCTCGCCGCCACACTCGGAGAACGCGGCTATGCGGTCGACGTTGCCAGGGACGGAGAGCGCGGCGACTTTCTCGCCAGCACCGAGCACTACGACGCGGTCATTCTCGATCTCGGGTTGCCGCGTGTCGACGGGTTGACGCTGCTCGAGCGCTGGCGCGCCGGCGGGATCGGCGTGCCGGTGCTGGTTCTCACCGCCCGCGGAAGCTGGAGCGAGAAAGTACGCGGCATCGACGGCGGCGCGGACGACTACCTCACCAAGCCATTCCAGATGGAGGAGCTGCTGGCGCGGTTGCGCGCTCTGATCCGGCGATCGAGCGGACAGCTCACGCCCGAGCTGCGGTACGGCGCCGTGGTGCTGGACCCGAGAACGTCGCAGGTCACTCTCGATGGGCAGCCGGTGAAGCTGACCAGTCATGAGCTGCGCGTGCTCTCGTACCTCATGCACCATCGCGGCCGCGCCGTTTCGCAGTCCGAGCTGACCGAGCACATCTACGCGCAGACGTTCGACCGCGACTCGAACACCGTCGAAGTGTTCATCGCGCGTCTGCGCCGGAAGCTCGGTGC
>JBJMGZ010000495.1:0-17095 GCA_045807605.1 Thermoanaerobaculia bacterium
GAGACATCGGAGAACCCGCTGACCGGCTGTGGTCTCTGGAGGGATGTCGCCGCTGCGGCGACGCCCCGCGGGGCGTCTCTACAGTGGGGGGATGGGATCAATCGGCTTCCGCTACAATCCCCCCACCCATGCGGTTCTCAACCTTCCTCACCCTGCTCTTCGTCTTCTACTGCGCCGAGGCCGGCGCTCTCCTGGTCTTCGCGCCCTGGAAGCCGGTGTGGGACCGCACCGTGATGCTGCTCCCCTTCCAGGACCTCCGCGCCCTCATGCTCCATCCGGTGATGCGCGGCGCCGTGACCGGGTTCGGCCTCGTCCACCTCGTCCTGGGCGCGCACGACCTGCACGCTCTGCTGTCGCGGCGGAAGGCCCGTGCCGACGCCGACGTTTGAGCTCCTGGCGATCAGCGACCGGGCCTCCCTGGACAGCCCCTTCTCCGACGCTTTTACCCGGTGGCTCGCCCGCCTGGCCGCGGCCGGCGTCGGGGCGGTGCAGGTGCGCGAGAAGGACCTGGACGACCGCTCGGTCCTGGAGCTGGCGCGGCAGGCCCGGGCGGTTCTTCCAACTGTCCTGGTCAACGGCCGCCTGGACCTGGCTCTCGCGGCCGGCGCCGACGGCGCCCACCTGCCCGCGGATGGCGTGCCGGCCGCGGCTCTCCGCCGCCGTTTCGGACAGGGCGTGCTCCTCGGCGTCTCCACCCATTCCGTTGCGGAGGTGGAGCGCGCCCTGCGCGACGGCGCCGATTACGTGACGTTCGGGCCGGTCTGGCCGACCCCTTCGAAGGAGCGCTACGGACCTCCGCTGGGACCCGGGGAGCTGGCGCGGGCCGCGCGCGTCGGGATTCCCGTGTACGCGCTGGGAGGCGTTATGCTCTCCCGGTTCGGCGAGGCGGCGGCGGCGGGCGCGGCGGGCGTGGCCGGCATCCGGCTGTTCCAGGGGCCCGCGCTCGACGAGGTGGCAGCCGCCGCCCGGCAGTGTTTTGCGAAAGGATGACCTCAGTGGAAACGGAGCAGCCCATTCCCGCGGACCCGGCGCTCGCCGGACGGTTCGCCGTCCAGCTCGGCAAGCTGCGCTACCTGTTCGTGTCGCTCGGCGTGATCGTCTTCGACCAGTGGACCAAGTGGATGGTGGAGGTCCACCTCCCCCACCACGCGGCGCACCCGCTGATCCCGGGCTTCCTGAACCTGACCCACGTGCGCAACACCGGCGTGGCGTTCGGCCTCTTCGCCTCGGAGGGGCTCGACGGCGGGAGCTGGCTCCTCACGCTCCTCGGGCTCGCGGCCCTGGCCGCGGTCGGGGTCTACTTCTGGTACGCGCCGGTCCGCGACCGCCTCCTCCTCGTGGCGCTCGCCCTGGTCGTGGGCGGCGCGGTCGGCAACCTGGTCGACCGGGTGTCGAGCGGCGCGGTCACCGACTTCATCGACGTCTACCTGGGCAGCCATCACTGGCCGTCGTTCAACGTGGCCGACAGCGCCATCTCCATCGGCATCGTGCTGATGGCGATCGACAGCTTCCGCGCCCGGAAGGAATCTCCGGCGGCGTCCCCACAGCCGTGACCTCCTGGACGGCCGGTCCCGGGGACGCCGGCGAGCGCCTCGACCGTCACGTCGCGGCCCGCCTCGACACCCCCCGCAACCAGGTCCAGCGCTGGATCCAGGCGGGCCTCGTGCGCGTGGGCGGGCGCCAAGCCAAAGCTTCCCAGCCGGTGGCCGAGGGCGATGCGATCGAGTGCAGCCCGCCCGAGCCTTCCGACGACCGCGTGCAGCCCGAGGAGGGGGACCTCCGCGTGCTCTACGAGGACTCGGACCTCGCCGTGCTCGACACGCCCGCGGGATTGACCGTCCATCCCGGCGCCGGCCGGCCGACCGGCACGCTCGCCCACCACCTGCTCGCCCGCTACCCCGAGATGGCGGGAGTGGGCGGACCGGGCCGGCCCGGGATCGTCCACCGCCTGGACCAGGGCACCAGCGGCGTCATCGTGGTCGCGCGCACGGCCGCCGCCTACCACCGCCTGGCCCGCGCCTTCGCGGCCCGCGAGGTGGAAAAGCGCTACCTCGCCATCGCCTACGGCGAGCCCAGGCCCCCCGCCGGATTGATCGACGCGCCCATCGGCCGCCATGCGACAAGGCGCAAGGAGATGACGGTGCGCAGAGACGGCCGCCCCGCCCGCACCGGCTACCGCACGCTCGCCGCGCGCGCCGGGATCGCCCTCGTGGAGCTCGACCTCGGCACCGGCCGCACGCACCAGATCCGCGTGCACCTGAAGCACCTCGGGCATCCCCTGGTGGGAGATCCGGTCTATGGCGAAGCGCGCTGGAAGGCCTTGCCGAAGCCGGTGCAGGCGGTGCTGCGGGATTTCCCGCGGCCCGCGCTGCACGCCTGGCGGCTGGCTTTCGAGGGCCGCGAGTTCGAAGCGCCGGTACCGGCGGATCTGCGGGAGCTGTGGGAAGGGGCCACGGGTACGGCGTGGCCCGCCCGTATGTAGGGGCGGGGCTTGCCCCCGCCCGGGAGGGGGTAAACCCCTCCCCCACATCACGGAAGAAGCCTAGAGCAGCTCGCGGAACGGCTTGTATGGCCGCCCCAGCGAGTCGGCCACGGGCTTGTTGGTGATGTGGCCCTTGAAGGTGTTGACCCCCGGGAGCAGCCCCGGATCCTCTTCGACCGCCTTTTGAATGCCCTTGTTGGCGAGCGCCAGGCCGTAGGGCAGGGTGGCGTTGTTGAGCGCGAAGGTGGAGGTGCGGGGCACGGCGCCGGGCATGTTCGCCACGCAGTAGTGGACGACGCCGTCGACCACGTAGACCGGGTCCGAGTGGGTGGTGGGATGGGTGGTCTCGAAGCAGCCGCCCTGGTCGACCGCCACGTCCACGACCACGGCCCCCTCCTTCATCAGCTTGAGCATGTCGCGGGTGACCAGCTTGGGCGCCGAGTAGCCGGGGATGAGCACGGCGCCGATGAGCAGGTCGCAGCGGCGCAGGGCGGCGCGCAGGTTGTACTGGTTGCTGGCGAGCGTGGTGACCTCGCCGTGGAACAGGTCGTCGATCTGGCGCAGGCGGTCGAGGTTCGTGTCGAGCACCGCCACGCGGGCGCCGAGGCCGAGCGCCATCTTGATCGAGTTCAGGCCGACGATGCCGCCGCCGAGGACCACCACGTCGCCGGGCGGCACGCCCGGGACGCCGGCGAGCAGCGTGCCGCGCCCGCCGTGGATCTTCTGGAGATAGCTCGCGCCCACCACGACCGCCATGCGGCCGGCCACCTCGGACATCGGGGTGAGCAGCGGCAGCCGGCCGTTGCGGTCCTCGATGGTCTCGTAGGCAATGCCGGTGACCTGCTTCTCGACCAGCACGTCGGTGAGCTCGGGCAGGGGCGCGAGGTGGAGATAGGTGAAGAGGGTCTGGCCCTCGCGCATCAGGTCGTACTCGGGGCCGACCGGCTCCTTGACCTTGACCACCATCTCGGCCCAGCTCCAGACGCTGGCCGCGTCCGGAACGAGGCGGGCTCCGGCCTGCACGTACTCGTCGTTGAGGATGCCGCTGCCGTTGCCGGCGCTCTCCTGGACGACGACCTCGTGCCCCGCCGAGACCAGCGCGTGCACGCCGGCCGGCACCATGCCGACCCGGTACTCGTGATCCTTGATCTCCTTCGGGATGCCGATGCGCACGTCAGGCCCTCTCCGGCTCGGGCGCCTTGGGTGGACGTACCGGCTCGCCGTTGCCCTTGGGACGGCGCGCCTTCTCGGCCTTGTCGCCGGTCATCTCGACGCGGCCCTTGAAGAAGGCGCCTTCCGCGATGATGATGCGCGGCGCGGCCACGTCCCCTTCCAGGCTGCCGGACGGGGCGACCTCGACGCGGTCGGAGGCGGTCACGTTGCCGAACAGCCGGCCGCCGACCCGCACCACGTGGGCGCTGACGGGGCCGTGCACGATCCCCTCGCTGCCGATCATGACCGCGGCGTCGATCCGGATCTCGCCCTCGACCTCGCCCTCGATGAGGAGCTCGGTGGGGCCGGTGAGCTGGCCCTGGACGCGCGAGCCGGGAGCGATGTGGGTGATGCGCCGCTGCTGCGGACGCGACGGCGTCTGGGACATCGTGGCATCCATGGAGCCGCCGGAGGCAGCCGGAGCCGAGCCTGTGTTCTCGCGTCGACCGAAGATCGACATAACCCCTTTCAGTCCCGCCAACCTGGACAGATGGATGAAAACTGGAGCGGGCAACGGGACTCGAACCCGCGACATCAAGCTTGGGAAGCTTGCACTCTACCAACTGAGTTATGCCCGCTCAAAACTCCGTTGAGCGGGGAGAAATCTAGCGGACGCGCCCCGCGGCGGTCAAGGGCCGGAGCGGAGGCGACCCCCCGGAAGGTCTCCCGATTCGATCCGAGACCCGGTATACTCAGCTCATGCAAGGCTCAGGCAGGGGCCGCGACGGCTCGGACCGCCAGGAATTCCTCTACTTCTTCCCCGACCAGAGGGTGACGGCCGAGGAGGTGCGCCACCTCCTGCGCCAGGGCACCACCGCCCAGCGGGCCTGGGTGATCTCGCATCTGCTGCGCTATGCCGTGTGGGACGACATCTGGACCTTCGTCAGCCGCGACGACGTCCGCGAGATCTTCCCCGAGCTCGATCTGCCCGAGAATTTGCGCGCGGCGTGGGGGCGCATGCTCAAGGTGGAAGCACCGGTCGAGCGCTGACCCCTCATTCATCCGAAGCAAGGGGACGGGAGGGCCCCCTCTCCCCCGGCACGGGGGAGAGGGATGGGGAGAGGGGGGATGGGATCAATCCCCCATCACGAGCTCCCCCAGGTCCCCCAGGATCGAGCCCTCGCCCTTGCGGTTGCCCGTGCCGCGGGGGATCGCCGCGAGCACCCGCTTGGCCAGGCGGCTGAAGGGCAGCGATTGCAGCCAGATCCGCCCCGGACCGGTCAGCGAGGCGTAGAACAGGCCTTCGCCTCCGAAGACCGCGGTCTTGATGCCCTTGACCATCTGGATGTCGTAGGCCACCGTGCTCTCGAAGGCCACCAGGCAGCCGGTGTCGACGCGCAGGACCTCGCCCGGGGCGAGCAGCTTGTCGAACACCGTGCCTCCCGAATGAACGAAGGCGAGGCCGTCCCCTTCGAGCTTCTGGAGCAGGAAGCCCTCGCCGCCGAACAGGCCGGCGCCGAGCTTGCGCTGGAACGCGATCCCTACGGAAATCCCCTTGGCCGCGCAGAGGAAGGCGTCCTTCTCGCAGAGGATGCGCCCGCCGTGCTGCTTCAAGTCCAGGGCCACGATCCGGCCCGGGTAGGGCGAGGCGAAGGCGACCTTCTGGCGGGTGCCGCCGGCGTTCGAGAAGACGGTCATGAAGAGCGATTCGCCGGTGAGCACGCGCTTGCCCGCGGTGAGGAGCTTGCCCATGAGCCCGGGACCCTCCTGGCCCGAGCCGTCGCCGAAGATGGTCGCCATCTCGATGCCCGGCTCCATGTAGAGGAACGCGCCGGCCTCGGCCACGCAGGCCTCCCCGGGATCGAGCGTGATCTCCACGTACTGCATCTCCTCGCCGAACAGCTCGAAGTCGATCTCGTGCGCCGCGGAGCGGCTCGGCGGTATCGGCGGAGGCGGCGTTGCGGCTGCCGGCCCGAAGGCCGTGGCGAGCTCCGGCTGGCTCGTGATGGGGACCCAGTTGGCCATGCCTTCGGAGAAGACGTGGGCGTCCCGCCCGAAACGGCCGCCGCGGATCGCGTCCTGCACCTCGGCGGTGGACCACGGCCCCTGCTGCTGACCTCCGACGGCGACGTACCAGAATCTGTCGTTCATGGGATTGCTCCTCTCTCGGAGAAAGTCTATCAGGGCCTGTACTAGACTCACGCCATGCCCAAGCTCCGCACGCTGGTCCTGCTCTGCTTGATCGCTTCCCCTGCCGCCGCCCAGGAGGTCCTGGAGATCGTCGAGAGCGTGCCGGTGGAGACCACGCTCGACCATGCCGACCTGCGCGACGCCTACGTGGTCTGGCCCGAGATGATCGACCGCGCGCGGAAGACGCTCGACTTCGCCGAGTTCTACGCCTCGGACGACCCGGCAAACCACCAGAGCCGCCTGGAGACCGTGACCAGGGCGGTCGAGCGCGCGGCGGCGCGGGGGGTGAAGGTGCGCTTCCTCGCGGAGAAGGTCTTCCAGAAGACCTATCCCGAGCTCCTGGCCCGACTCGGCGCGAAGCCCGGCATCGAGGTGCGGATCTACGACTTCGCGGCCTTCGGGGGCGGCGTGCTCCACGCCAAGTACTTCCTCGTGGACGGCCGCGAGGTCTACGTGGGCAGCCAGAACTACGACTGGCGCTCGCTCCAGCACATCCAGGAGCTGGGCGCGCGGGTGATCGAGCCCGGCGTGGCCCGCGCCTTCCTGGATGTGTTCGAGACCGACTGGGCCCTGGCCGGCGGCGGCGACCGGCGCAACCGCACCCGATCGAACTACCTCTTCCCTGTCACGGTAGGTGATGCCCAGGTCACTCCGGTGTTCAGCCCCACCGGCTGGCTCCCCGATCCGACGCTGTGGGACCTGCCGCGCCTCGTCGAGATGATCGACCGCGCCACGCGCACGGTGCGGGTGCAGCTCCTGACCTACAAGACCACGGCCCGCGACGGCTCCTGGTTCGACCCCCTGGACTCGGCTCTCCGCCGGGCGGCGTCGCGCGGCGTCCAGGTGCAGCTCCTGCTCGCCGACTGGAGCAAGCGCAAGGGGACGATCGAGGGGCTGCAGAGCCTGCAAGTCATACCCGGGATCGACGTGCGGATGAGCACGATCCCGCCGTTCTCCGGCGGCTTCGTGCCCTTCGCCCGGGTGGGCCACGCCAAGTACATGATCGTGGACGGCCGGCGCGTCTGGATCGGCACCGGCAACTGGGAGGGGGACTACTTCACCCAGAGCCGCAACGCCGGCCTCGTCATCGACAGCCCGAAGGTCGGCGAGCGGCTCGACCGCTACTTCGCGGACGCCTGGGGCTCGCCCTACGCCTACGACGTGGACGCCTGCGCCACCTACGAGCCGCCGCGCACGTCGGAGTGAAGACGTAAAGCTACGATCTGGGTCTGCTGGAGAAGGGGCTTGAAGTTGTCGTCGCTCACCAGGACGAGCGTGCGGTCGCCGTCCGGCAGGTCGGGGCCGAGCGTCATGCCCTCGAGGTTGTCCGGCACGAAGCCCGAGCGGGCGAAGTCGTAGAGGAGGGTCTTGCGGACGGGCGTGTACGTCTGTCCGGCGAGCGATTCCATGCCGGATACGTCCGTGGCTCCGTCGATCGAGACATGGAAGAGCTGGACCTCCATGCCGAAGCCTTCGACGAACTCCCGCTCCAGCGCCAGCAGGCCCCCCTCGGGAAGGATGACCAGGTCGACGAGCCCGCGCACGTGCAGGCCGGGTCCCCGCCGCGCGATCGGGTCCACCACGTAGACGTACTGCGCGGCCGGGACGTAAGAGTCGTACCGCAGCAGCCGGATCGGGTGGGTGGCGAAGCGCGCCTCGTCGGGCGCGTCCTGGGCGAGCGCCGCCTCGTTGCCCGTCCACAGGGTGCGCCCGTCGGGCGACAGCACCAGCGCCTCGAAGCCCGCGTTGACCCGGGCGCCGCGGCCCGCCAGCTTGTCCGACAGGAACAGCTCGGGCACGGGCAGCATCCGGAGCGTCTCCCCCGTGGCCGAAATCTCGCGGATGGAGGGCTCCGTCTCCGAGGAGACGAGGAGCGTGCCTTGCGGGGTCAGCGCGAGCCCCTCGCCGTCGAAGTTCTTGCCGTTCAGCCCGGCGAGGCGGAGGGCGGACCGCGGCACGCCGGACGGCTTGTCCCCGGCCAGCGGCGCAGGGCCGCGCTCCGTCACCCGGAAGCGGAGATCGAACACCCGCGCCGGTGTGTCCTCCTCGTTGTCCACGAGCGAGCGCCAGGTGTCCTCCCCGGTGCGCACCAAGGCGGAAAGACCGCCCACGTTGAGACCGTCCACCACCAGGTTTGGCGGAATCACCAAGGAGCCCAAGAGGGAGACGGTGTAGCCGGGGGCGGAGCCGGGCGCGGCGGGCGTGGGCGCGCGCCAGCCGCGGTTCGGCACGCAGTTGGACAGGAGCGCGACCAGGGAGAGCGCCGCGGCGTGCCAGAGCGCTCTTCTCATGGCTTGGGCACCAGCTCGACCTCGAACATCAGCGGCCAGCGCTTGCCCGTGATCAGGAAGTGTTTCGTCTCGGGCATCCAGGCGATGCCGTTCAGGACCTCGGCCCCGGCCTGGTAGTCGCCGGCGCCGAGCAGGCCCGAGGCGTCGATCACGGCCGTGACCTCGCCGGTCGCGGGATCGACGCGCACGATGTCCTCGGTCTGGTAGACGTTGGCATAGACCGCGCCCTCCACGCACTCCAGCTCGTTCAACCGGTCCACGGGCGCGCCCTGCATGCGGACGAGGACCTCGCCGGCCGGCGCGAAGGTCTCCGGATCGCGGAAGGTCAGGCGGTCGGAGCCGTCGCTCATGACCAGGCGGGCGCCGTCGTAGCAGAGACCCCAGCCTTCGCCCGTGTAGCGGTGCTCGCCGGCCTTCTCGAAGTCGGAGAGGCGGTAGACCAGGGCGACGCCCTCCTGCCAGGTGAGCTGGATCAGCCGGTCGCCCACCCGCGCCAGCCCCTCGGCGAAGTACTGTTGCGGCAGGTCGACGCGGCGGAGCACCTCGCCGGTGGCGGGGTCCACCTGCCGCAGGCTGGACTGCTGGTAGAGCCCGGCGCTCTCGTAGAGGCGGCCCTCGTTCCAGACCAGGCCCTGCGTGTAGGCCGAGGTGTCGTGCGGCCGGGTGGAGATCACCTTGACCATCAACCGCTGCGGGCCGCCGGCTTGGGGAGAGATTGCTGGCGTGGAGGTTGCCTGGGGCGCGGCCGGCGCTCCCTGGCCCGGCGAGCAGGAGGCGGCCATCAGCAGCGCGGCGGCGAGCCTCATCCGCCCCATGAGCAGCCGCTCAGGCCGAGGGAGTCCGAGCCGATCGGCTGGCCCGGCGGCGGCTCCGGCGGCGCGGGGAGCTTCGCGGGATCGCCGATCGGGCGCTCCAGGTAGCGGCCGATCTCGCCGGCCAGGAAGGCCTGGTGCGCCGATTCGGGGTCCGTGCCCTTCGTCTCCATCCGGTCGCGCAGGGAGCGGAGCGCGCCGTCCACCCGCGAGCGCACGCCCGCGGAGGCGGCCGGATCGCCCGACAGGCCGATCATCCGCCGCACCACCACCCACTGCACGGCCCGCCGCAGCTCCGCGCGCCGGGCGTCCTCCCTGGGGGAGGAGAACGAGGACTTCGTCAGCGCGTCCAGCACCTCCTCGAAGCCGGGCAGCTTCGGATCGCGGCGGTGGAAGTCGACCAGGCGCGCGGCCCGCTCGGGCTGGAGCAGCCCCTGCACCGCCATGTCCGCGGCGGCCTCGGCCGCGGCGAGCGGATCGAAGGCCGGGGCCGCGGCCGTGGGGAACATCTCCGGGTTCGGCCCGTAGCCGGCCGGCCGCGGCGGCAGCACCGCGAGCACGCTCTCGGGCAGGTCGAGCGCCCCGGGCTCGATCGACTCCAGGACGGCGGCGAGCGCCTTGCGCTGGACCTCGCCCTCCAGGGGCCGGGCCGCGGTCTGCCCGTCTCCGCGCACGGCGTAGCTGTAGTCCAGGCCGCCCACCGCCTTGAGCGCGCCGTCGAGCTGGTAGCGGTGGTGGAAGTAGACCGGCGCCAGCACCTCCTGGAGCAGGGCGAGCGGCCGGCCCGGCGCGATGTTGTGCTCGCCGAAGCGGGCGAGCGCGATCCGCCGCACGGCCAGGGCATGGCGCAGCGCCTCGACCGCGTCGGGGCCGTTGTCCCAGAGAATGGCGCGCGGATGGGCCGCTCCCGCGGGCCGGGCGTCCTCGTCGGTCAGGAAGACCAGGCCCCGCTTGAGCGCGTCGCGCAGCAGGGCGTCCTGGGCCGCGGCCTCGTTCGTGCCCGGCGGATGCTGGCCGTAGGCCCAGCGGATCGCGAAGACGTCCCACTCCCCCACTCCCGTGCCGTAGGCCTGCGAGAAGTCGAGGTCGCCGTCCGCGGTGATCCCCACCAGCGGGGCCGGGTAGTCCATGACCGAGGCGCGCCCGTAGGTGGAAGCGGCGAAGTTGTGGGAGAGGCCGAGGCTGTGCCCCACCTCGTGCGCGGCGAGCTGGCGGATGCGCCGGAGCGCGAGCTGCACCGGGTCGTCGGCCGCGCCGGTGCCGGTCTTCTCCGTGCCGGCGAGCCCTTCGAACAGGAGGCGGTCCTGCCGCACGCGCAGCGACCCCAGCGTCACGCTGCCGCGCACCACCTCGCCCGTGCGCGGGTCGATGATGCCGCCGCCGTAGGACCAGCCGCGGGTCGAGCGGTGCACCCACTGGATCACGTTGTAGCGCATGTCGAGCGGGTGGATGCCGGGCGGCAGCACCTCGACGCGGAAGGCGTCGATGAAGCCGGCCTTGTCGAACGCCTCCTTCCACCAGCCCGCGCCTTCGACCAGGGCGCTGCGCACCGGCTCGGGCGCGCCGGAATCGACGTAATAGACGATCGGCTTCTTGACGCGCGAGCGCTCGGCCGCGGGATCGACCTTCTCCAGGCGGTGGCGGGCGATCCAGCGCACGTCGATGGGCGCGTCGAGCGGCGCCGCGTAGTTCAGGAATTCGACGGCGTAGGAGCCGGCGCGCGGGTCGTACGCCCGCGGCCGGTAGCCCGGCTCCGGCAGCTTCAGGAACGAGTGGTGCTGGACGAGCGTCATGGCACCGGCGAGCGGCGCGGTCTGGGTGACCAGCGGCCCCGGCTCCGCGGAGGCGTAGGTCAGCAGCGACTCCATCTCCAGGTTCTCGGGGAAGGCCAGGCAGTTGTCGAGGTCGGCGACGCTGCGCTCGGCGTCGAGCTCCCAGCTCCCCTGGCCGGTCTCGCGGAGCTGGGCCACGACGCGGTGGGCGTCGCGGACCAGGAAGCCGGTGAGGTCGACCAGGGCGCGGCCGTCGGGGTCCTCGGCCGCGATCTCGCCGGCCCAGACGATCGACGTGGCGAACGACTCGCGCACCGCCCGGACCTCGTCCGGGTTCTCCGACAGCGCCCGGAAGCCCAGGTTCGGCTGCTCGATCAGGAGCCGTCCGCCGACGCGGCGCAGGGTGACGATCGAGAAGGCGCCGAGCTGGCCGCGGTCGAGCCCCACGGGGTTGGAGCCGAGGCCGGTGCGCAGAGCGTCGGTATAGAGGTAGCTCCCCACCTCGTCCGATCCGGGCTTCGGGGGCGGGACCTCCAGCCAGACCCGGCCGGCCTTGCGGTCGAGGTAGATCGTCAGGAGACCCTTGCGCCGCTCCAGGCCGGAGACCCTGGCTGCGACGGTGGGGATCTCTTCCACCGCAGGAGCGGGGGCTTTCGCGGGTTTCTTCGGGGGAGCCGCGGCGCCAGGGAGGGCCAGGAGGAGGAGGACGGCGAAGAGTGCTGTCTGTCTCATGCGGTCCGGCAGTGTACCACCAGGATTCCGCCGGCCCGGCTCGCAGAATATGCGGCGGCGTTACATCGCTGTACAATAAAAACTTCATGGGAATGCATCCCGGGGTCCCTCCTCCTTGAAGGTCGACGCCGGTCTCCTGGCCCTGACGTACCTCCTGGCCCAGGCCGCGTGCGCAGGTCTCATCGCCGGCGTGCTGACGGCGTTCCACCGCATCTACCGCCGCCGCTACCTGCAGCACTGGGAGCGGAGCTGGTGGGCGTTCCTGGTCTACCTGGCCGCGGCCACGCTCGGCATCTTCCTCCATCTGCGGTCGCCGGCGGCGCTCCCCATCCGCTACGGCGTGGCCGCCGCCGCCATGATCGGCGGCTTCTGGCAGCTCGCCTGGCTGCTCTTCGGGGTGCGCGAGGTCGCGACCGGCCGCCGCATGCTGCGGCGGGCCGAGCGCCGGATCCTGGCCGCGCTGGCGCTGGCGGCGCTCGCCATCGTGCCGCTGTCGTTCGCGCTCGCGCCGGGCCAGCGCATTCACCTGCGGATCGTCGTGCGCGTGCTCCCGGCCGGAGCGGTCTTCCTGCTCTGCGGGTGGCTGCTGCTTCGCGGCTGGCCGCAGCTCACCGGCCTCGGCCGCAAGATGCTCGGCGCGTCGTTCGTGCTCTACGGCCTGGAGCAGGTCCACTACCTGGCCATCTTCGGCGCCGAGTCCCTTTTCGGCCTGTCCTTCGACTACCCCACGCTCCTCGGCATGGCGGACGTCGTCCTGCAGACCGCGATGGGCATGGGCATGGTCATCTGGCTGCTCGAAGAGGAGCGCAAGCGGGTGCTCGTGGCCTCGGAACAGATCGAGCACCTGGCCTACCACGACACGCTGACCGGCCTGCCCAACCGCAGCCTCTTCCTCGATCACGTGCGGGTGGCGCTCGCGCGGGCGGAGCGCGACAGCCAGAGCGCCGCGCTGCTGTTCCTGGACCTCGACCGCTTCAAGTCGGTCAACGACTCGCTCGGGCACAGCTCGGGCGACGAGGTCCTCAAGGTGGTGGCCGAGCGCCTGCGCGGCGCCTTGCGCCAGGGCGACATCGTGGCCCGGCTCTCCGGCGACGAGTTCACGCTGCTCCTGCCGGGCGCCGGCAACGAGCAGGACCTGGGCCGGGTGGCGGGGAAGCTCCTGGACGCGCTGCGCCACCCCATCCCGTTCCAGGGCCGGCGGATCGTCATCACGGCAAGCCTCGGCATCAGCTGCTTCCCCGGGGACGGCAGGGACGCCGAGGACCTGCTGCGCAAGGCCGACCTCGCCATGTACCAGGCGAAGCGCAGCGGCCGGGACGGCTTCCGCCTCTACGCGCCGGCCCTGGATGCCTACGCCCGCGAGCGCACCGCGCTCGAAAACGACCTGCGGCGGGCGGTCGAGCGGGGGGAGATGGTGCTCTTCTACCAGCCCATCTTCCGGGTGGTGGATCAAGCGATTGTAGGGGTCGAGACGCTGCTGCGCTGGCAGCATCCGGAGCGCGGGCTGCTGGGCGCGTCGGAGTTCCTCTTCCTGGCCGAGCAGTCGGGGATCAGCCAGGAGCTGGACCTCTGGGTGCTGCGCACGGCCTGCGCGGAGATGGCGGCCTGGACGTCGGATGGAGCGCGCGTGCGGCTGTCGGTGAATCTCTCGGCCCGGCCCTACCGCCACGCCGACCTCGGCGACCTGGTCGGCCGCGCCCTGGCGGAGTCGGGCCTGGCGCCGGAGGGCCTGGAGCTGGAGATCGCGGAGACGCTGGCCATGCAGAACGCCGAGGCGAGCCTGGGCGTGCTCCGCCGCCTCAAGGGGCTGGGAGTGCAGGTCTCGATCGACGATTTCGGCACCGGCTACTCGTCGCTCTCGTACCTGCACGACTTCCCCATCGATTCGCTGAAGATCGACGAGTCCTTCGTGCGCCTGCTGGGCACGGAGCAGAGCGGCGCCGGGATCGCGGCCTCGATGATCGCGCTCGCCCACGGCCTGAACGTGCGGGTGGTGGCCGAGGGGGTCGAGACCGAGGCGCAGCTCGAAGCCCTGCGCGGGCTCGGCTGCGACGAGGCCCAGGGCTACCTGCTGAGCCCGCCGCTCCCGGCGGCGGAGTGCCGCCGGGTGGTGCTGGAGACGGCGCAGCCGGCGCTGGTGGGGTGAGGGAGCTTACCGGGGCTTTGTTTCTATGTAGGGGAGGGGCTCGCCCCCTCCCGGGCGGGGGCAAGCCCCGCCCCTACATTACCGCCCCAAGTGAACAGCATTGGGGGCCTACCCCGGCGGCCGGTCCTGCCGCGGGCGCGACTGCAGCATGGGCCGCGGCGCGTTGGGGTTGCCCGCCTCCTTGAAGTACACGGTGAGCACGGCCCGCCGCTCGCGGTCCGCGGAGCGGTTCTCGAAGGCGGCGGAGACCGTGGTCTTGCCGGTGCCGTCGCGGAACAGCAGCGGGTCCATGGGCCAGCGGGCGTCGCCCGAGGGGCAGTCCTTGCCCGCCTCGCAGTTGGCGTTGGTGCCGCCGTCCTGGATCTCGTAGCGGTAGCCGATGTAGCGCGCGTTCGCCGGCAGCTCGAGCCGCAGCATCTGGCAGCCGGCGGGCAGGCCGGTCACGTCGCGGCGCAGCAGGGCCTCGCGCAACCCGCTGCCGCAGCCTGTCGCACCCGCGGCCGGCGGCGCCACCGCCTCGACCGAGAGGGACGACTCCCCCGGCTTGCACTCGGCGCAGGTGCGGTCCTGGGCCGAGCGGCGGAGCGTGGCTCCCGGCGCCGGGGCTGGAGCCGGCGCGGCCGGTGGTGGGGTGGCGGGCTGCGGCGCGGGCGACGGCTCGAGCCTCTGGGGAGGCGCGGCAGGCCGGATCGGCGGAGGCGTCTCCCTCCTCGGCTCGGGGCGCGGCTCCGGCTGCGGCGGTGCTTGCGTAGGAGCGGGGGTGGGGGCCTCGCGCTCCGGGACGGGAACCGGGGCCGGAGCCGGCGGCGGGGTCACAGGCTGCGGCGCCGGGGTCGGTGCCTCCTCCCGCGGCTCGGGCCGGGGAGCCGGAGGCGGCGGGGTTTCCGGCGCCGGCGCCGGAGCGGAGGCCTCGCGCTCGATGGGAACGGGAGTCGGCGGCGGGGTCGCGGTCTGGGCCACCGGGGCCGGGGCCTCCTCCCTGGGTGGGGACTGTGGCTCGGGCTGCGGCGCCGGCGGGATCGGAGCCGGGGCCGGCCGCGCGGGCTCGGGCCGCACAGGCTCGGGCCTGGGAGTGGGCGCCGCGGCCTCCTGCCTCGGCGCAGGCGCGGCGCCGCCGCGGGCCCGCGCCAGCTTGACCTCCATCATGGTCACGGCGCCCGGCACGTTGTGCTGGACGGCGTTGATCACCTGCGGCTTGCCGCCCGCCCGCACCAGGACCTCGGCGCGGTAGGTCATGGCTCCCGGACGGCTGACCTCCAGCCGCCAGTGCCCTTCGGCCAGCGAGCCGATCACGGCCCTGCCGCGGCTGTCGAGCGGGATCGGGGCCGGCCCGTCCACGGGCTCCATGTCCAGGTACTCCAGCCGCACCTCGCCGCCCGCGGCGGGCTTGCCGTTGTCCTCGGCCCGCACCTCCAGGGCCGCGGGACCCGTCCAGATCTGCGCCTGCGCTGCCGCGGGCAGCGCGAGGAGAACGAGCAGCAGAGAAGCTCGCATCGGCCTGTCCTTTCCGCGAGCCCCCCTTCCCGGATCATCCCACCGGCCCGCGGCCTCATTCTACGCCGCCTTGACTGCAACGCATTGCAACCATAGGATCAAAGGCTCGAATGCCAAGGAAAACCTACCAACTCACCGTCCACCAGATCCCTTCCGAGCTCGCCAACGCGCTGCAAAAGGAGCAGACCCGCTCCGGACGTCCGCTGAACGATCTCATCCTGGAGCTGCTCCGCCGCGGCCTCGAAAATCCGCCCGAGCCGCTGCCCGAAGCGAAGCCGAAGGCCGAGCTGAAGCCGGAGCCCCCACTGGCGAAGGCGGAGCCGAGGCCGGAGCCGAAGCTCGAGCCCGAGCCCAGACCGGAGCCCAGACCGGAGGTCAAACCCGAGCCCAGACCGGTCAGGCCTCCGGCCCCGCCCAGGAGAGAGCGGGCCGCCGAAGACGACGAGGAAGAGAATCTCCTCCTCCGCGACTCGCACGAGACGATCGCCATCCCGCAGCACCCCGTCCAGACCATCGACAAGCCGTTCGACTCGCTGGGCCTGAGCCCGCGGATCCTGCGCATCGTCAAGCGCATCGGCTTCGAGCACCCGACGCCGATCCAGGCCGAGGTGATCCCCGTGGCGCTCTCCGGCCGCGACGTGGTCGGCCTCGCCCAGACCGGCTCGGGCAAGACCGCGGCCTTCTGCCTGCCGCTCGCCGAGCGGCTCACCCACGGCGGCGGCGTGCGCGGCCTCATCATCTCCCCAACCCGCGAGATCGCCCTCCAGACCGAGGCCTTCCTGAACCTGTTCGGGGAGGACCTCGAGACCGTCTGCCTGATCGGCGGCGTCAAGATGGGACCGCAGGTGCGCAAGCTGGGCAAGAATCCCGACGTCGTCGTGGCCACGCCGGGCCGGCTCCTCGACCACGTCGAGCGCGGCCTGCTGCGGCTCGGCAAGGTCCAGGAGCTGGTCATCGACGAGGCCGACCACATGCTCGACATGGGCTTCATGCCCCAGGTCCAGCGCATCCTCGACGAGCTCCCGCGCGAGCGCCAGACCATGATGTTCTCGGCCACCATGCCGCCCCCCATCCAGAGGCTCGCCGAGCGCATCCTCACCGATCCCGTGCGCATCGACATCCTCCCCGAGGGCGGCGCTGCCGAGGGCATCGACCACCGCCTCTACCTGGTGGGCCAGGACGACAAGAAGGCCTGCCTGCTCGCCCTCCTGCACAAGGAGCTGGGGAGCACGCTGGTCTTCATCCGCAGGAAGGTGGACGCCGAATGGCTGAACCGCGTGCTGGTGCGCGAGGGCCACCCGGTCGAGCGCATCCACTCCGACCTCTCCCAGGGTCAGAGGGTGGAGGCCCTGCGCGGCTTCCGCGAGGGCGCCCATCGCATCCTCGTCGCCACCGACATCGCGGCGCGCGGCATCGACGTGCCCGGCATCCAGCACATCATCAACTTCGACATGCCCGACACCGTGGAGGACTACATCCACCGCGCCGGCCGCACCGCCCGCGGCACGGCCCGCGGCATCGTCTCCACGATCGCGAGCTGGATCGACAAGCCGACGATCAAGGAGATCGAGGAGGCCCTGGGCGAGGAGATCGCCCGCTGCACCGTTCCCGGCGTCGAGCCCTACGTGGAGATCAAGCCGCGGGTGACCATGGGCAAGGGGCGGCGGACGCTGAAGGTCAAGCGGCGGTAGGGCCTCCGGAGGGCGCGATGAATCGCGCCCCTACAAGCGAGATCGGAGCTTGCTTGTAGGGGCGACATTCATGGCGCCCCGCTCACCGGCAGCGTGATCACCACCTCCAGCCCCCGCGCCGACCGGTTCCTCGCCGTGATGCTGCCGCCGTGCTCCTCGGCCACCCGGCGGGCGATGGGCAGGCCCTGGCCGGTGCCCGTGTCGTGGGTCGAGAAGTAGGGGTCGAAGATCCGCGGCAGGTTCTCGGGCGGGCGGACGCCAGGGCCTTCGTCCTTGACGGCGATCCGCGCCAGGCCATCCTGGCGCTCTACGCTCACGGTGACCCGGCCGCCT
>JBJMGZ010000496.1:0-8341 GCA_045807605.1 Thermoanaerobaculia bacterium
GGGCTCGCGCCCCTGGGCCATGCCTACGCCCCTCCGGGGCTTCTGGAAAATGGGGGTCGCCCAACCTGGGGCTGAAGCCCCAGGCTTTATGCCTGCGCCCCTGCCGGGGCTTCTCGGGCCGGACACTTTCGAGACACCCTCTGAGAGAATCCCGGCTACGCGCGTTTTCCCTGGGACCGCTGGCGTCCCCGCCGGCATGTCCGGATCAATCGGCGGAACGCCGGCCCTTTTGCCAGGGAAAGCGCGCGCCAGCCGATCTCCGTCAGACCTTCTCTATCATCACGTCGTGTGCGTATTGAGCGAGGGCACCGAGATCGCCAGGGTCCGAGGTGAGCACCGTTCCGCCGGGTTCGGCCAAGGCGACTACGAGCGCATCGACTGCGGAACCTCGCCTTGCCAGCCTCCGCAACAGCGCAGCTCGCCGTGCCAGCGGTTCGCCGACCTCCTCCACGATGTCGCACGTCTTGAGAAAGCTGTTCGAGAGAGCGTCGCGGCCCGGATGCCCGTGCAGACACTCCACGAGAACGATGGAGGGAACCAGGGGCGGCCACAGACCTTCCTCGCGCAACGCCACGATCAGCGCTGTCACCTGCTGAGACCGCTCGGACAGGCGGCTGACTCCGCCCGAATCGAGGACCAGCACGACGATCAGCCCGCCTGACGGGCTGGGCGCCGCGCAAGCCGCCGCGCGACGGCGGCGGCGCGCGTGCGCTGAGCCGCGGAGGGTGGTCCCACCTCGGCGACCAGATCCGCCACGTAGCGGTCGGTTTCGGTGAGCAGCTCCAGCCGGCGCAGTTCCGCACGCACAGCCTTCTGCAGCAGCTCCGAGGCCGGTAGACCGCGGGCCTTCACCAGTTTGTACAAGTCGTCGGGAAGGTAAACCTGCATGCGGGCCATACGCCTAAGTATACACCCTCAAGGCCGACCTGGGAATCGTCCGGCGCCTGACGTTCAAGGACAACCTGGGCTGCGGCTGGGGGAATCCTGGCAACGCGCGTTTTCCCTGGGACCGCTGGCGTCCCCGCCGGCATGTCCGGATCAATCGGCGGAACGCCGGCCCTTTTTCGCCAGGGAAAGCGCGCCCGTTTGCGAGCCGAAGCAACGGGACGTCAGCTCCGATCCTCCGCCGGTGGCCGCTGGCGCACGTAGAGCGCTTCCTTGTGGGGTCGCCCGGCGCGCACCAGGTGGATGCGGCCGCGGTGGTGCAGGCGGCGGAGCACGACCGACATCTGGGCGGGATCGACGGTCCGGCGCATCCGGTCCCGGAAACGCTCGTTGACCTCGCGGCTCAGCTCGATGGCTCCGAAGCGCTCGTCCGGCTCCCTGGACTCCAGGATCAGGGTCACCATGCGGCCCAGCTTGGGCCGGGAGAGGCTCCCCAGGTCCACATCCTTCAAGTCCGGCCCGCTCCGACGCTTCCCGGGCAGGACGTTGCGCTCCGCCAGCTCGAGCGCGTCCGTTGCCGCGGCCCGGAAGACCTCCAGCCGGCGCCGGGCCTCCTCCAGCGCGGCGGCATGGGAGCTCCGCTGCTCCCGGTGCAGCTCCTCCTGCGCCGCGTGGAAGCTCTCCCGCTCGGCATGGAAGTCCACCTGCTCCTGGAGCCTCGCCAGCACCTCGTCGATGGACCGCGGCTTCGTCATGATCGCCTTTCCCCTCTTGTCGAACCGCCAGATCGCGGCAACTCAGCCCAAAGTCGCCGCGAATCCAGGTATCGCCGCCGCGAGCTTGGGCAAAGCTCCGTCCCGGAAGACCTCATCTCCTTTCGCTCAAGGCAGCCCAGGCCCTGCCAAGGAGATTTCTGCCGCGATGTCCACGACTTCCGCCGCGAAGAAGGACTCATTCGCGGCAGCCGAGTCTATCGCTGAAGGCCGCCACGGGTACGCTGAGACCGAGCTTATCAGAATCGCGGCGTCCTGCGAAGACATCGCGTCGCATTAGTACAAGATCGAGGCGAAACAGGGCTAACTTGCGGCGTCCGACTCCTGGATCGAGGCAAGGAAGGAGTTTCCGGACCGGTCGCTACGTTGCGGTAGAGCCCGCGGTTTGCACTTCGCGGCACAATGGACAACTTCGCGGCGCTTTGAGGTCTGATCGAGGCATCTTACGACATCGGTGTCCCGAATATAGAGTCCGGGCGCCGACGATGGAGAACTTCGCGGCGTCGATAGGTTAGGTCGCGGCGTTGATGGACAACTCTGACTGCGGGAAAGGCGACTTCGCGGCGGATCAGGAGCCGGCGGCGGCTTCCTTGGCTACAGCGCCCAGCTCCTTGAGCTCCGGGGCGTCCTCGCCCTTCTTCACCACGGGCCAGGAGACGCGGCGCCTCGTGAGCGCCGCGTCGAGCCTCTCCCACAGAAGGCGGTGAAGCACCGGCTTGCCCTCCTGGGTCAGCCAGTTGCGCCGCTTCCACCCCGCCAGCCAGCCGGTGGCGCCGTTCCTCAGGTAGTCGGACAGAGTATGGACTGCCACGGAGATGCCGGGAGGCAGGCTGTCCAGGGCCTCGGCCGCGGCGAGCAGGTCGAGCTGGTTCGAGCTCATCCCGCTGAGCCCGCCGGAGAGCACGGTCTCGCTTCCCTGGAAACGCACCAGCGCCGCCCAACCGCCCCGCTTGCCCGAACCGGACACCCGCAGGAACACCTCGGCGTCCGGCCGCTCGGTGGGGACCTTGGCATTCAGCCCCAGGGCGGCGCGCTGCTCGCGGATCGCGAGCGTCGCGAGCTGATCGGCGCGCTCGTTCCACTTGTTGCCGGCGTGGCCCTTGACCCAGTCCCAGCGGATGTCGTGCTCGCGGATCAGCTCGGAGAGCCGGCGCCAGAGGTCCTCGTTCTGGAGCTCGCCGTCCTTGCGTTTCCAGCCGCGGGCGATCCAGCCGGGGAGCCACTCGGTGATCCCCTTCCTCAGGTACTGCGAATCGGTGTAGAGCCGGACCTGGCAGCGGCGCGAGAGCGCCTCCAGGGCGCGGATGGCCGCGGTCAGCTCCATCCGGTTGTTCGTGGTGAGCGGCTCGCCGCCCTTGAGCTCCGTGCTCTTGCCGCTCGCCTCGTGGAGCAGGACCACGCCCCAGCCGCCCGGCCCCGGGTTGGGGTCGGCGCCGCCGTCCGTGTAGACCGTCACCTCCGTGATCTCCGTCATGGGGCCGGAATCTATCAAAGAGGCACTCTTTTTGCTCACTCCACGACGTATGAAAAAGTCAGCCCTCGCCCTTGCCTGCCTGCTGCTCGCCGGCTGCTGGTCCGTCCTCCCGTCCTCCGGGGGAGGTCAGACCGCGTTCCAGGGCCGGCGCACCCCCAACCCCGCCAACCCCGCAGACATCGCGCTGCCCGAGGGCTACAGCGCCGAGGCCGTGGCCACCGGCTTCACCTTCCCCACCGGCGTGGCGTTCGACGACCGGGACGGGGTCTATGTCCTGGAGGCCGGCTACTCCTACGGCGAGGTGTGGACGACCCCGCGCCTGCTCAAGGTGAACCCGGGCGGCGCGCCCACGGTGGTGGCGACCGGCGACAACCCGCCCTGGAACGGCATCGCCTTCCACGGCGGCGCCTTCTACGTCTCCGAGGGCGGCGAGAAGAACGGCGGGCGCATCCTCAAAGTGACCCCGGACGGGACGGTCACTCCCATCGTCGACGGGCTGCCGAGCCTCGGCGACCACCACACGGACGGCCCGGCCGTGGGCTCCGACGGCTGGATCTACTTCGGCCAGGGCACCGCCACCAACTCCGGGGTGGTGGGCACGGACAACTTCGAGTTCGGCTGGCTCGAGCGCCATCCGGACTTCCACGACGTCCCGTGCAAGGACATCCGGCTGGTTGGAAAAAACTTCACGAGCGATGACCCGCTCCACCCGGGCCGCAAGGCCACGACCGGCGCCTACCAGCCGTTCGGCCAGGCGTCCACGGCGGGCCAGGTCGTGCCGGGCAAGGTTCCCTGCGGCGGCGCCGTGATGCGGGTGCGCCCGGAGGGCGGCACGCCCGAGCTGGTGGCCTGGGGCTTCCGCAACCCGTTCGGGCTCGCCTTCGCGCCGGACGGCGCGCTCTACCTGACCGAGAACGGCTACGACCAGCGCGGCAGCCGCCCGGTCTTCGGCTCGCCCGACGTGCTCTGGCGGGTGGACAGCGGCGCCTGGCACGGCTGGCCGGACTACGCCATGGGCGTGAAGCTCAAGGACGGGCAGTTCCACCAGGGCTCGAACCCGCCGCTCGAATCCGTGCTCGCCGAGGAGCCCGGCACGCCGCCGAAGCCCGCGGCCACGTTCGGCGTGCACGCCTCGGCGAACGGCTTCGACTTCTCCAGGAGCGCGGCCTTCGGCCACGTGGGGGAGGCGTTCGTGGCCGAGTTCGGGGACATGGCGCCCAAGGTGGGCAAGGTCCTGGGACCGGTCGGCTTCAAGGTGGTGCGGGTCGATCCGCAGACCGGCAGGGTGGAGGACTTCGCGGTCAACCGCCGCGACAAGGGGCCGGCCTCGCGGGTGGGCGGCGGCGGGCTGGAACGGCCGGTGGCGGCGCGCTTCGACCCGAGCGGCGAGGCGCTCTACGTGGTGGACTTCGGGGTCATGACCGTGGGACCCCAGGGGCCGCAGCCGCGCCAGGAGACCGGGGTGCTGTGGCGGATCAGGAGGTCGAGATGAAAGGTTCCCCGTTTCTGCTTCTGCTTCTCCTCGCCGGCTGCTCGGCGCGCCGGAGCGAGCCCATTGCCGGGCCGTTCGTTCCCGCCACGCCGGTGCTCGCCCGCGGCGAGATCGCCTTCGACCAGAACTGCTCGCGCTGCCACCCTGGCGGCGAGAGGGGGCTGGCCCCGGCGATCAACAACAAGCCGCTCCCCGGGTTCCTGATGAAGCTCCAGGTTCGCCACGGAGCGGGCGCCATGCCCGCGTTCTCCGAGAAGGAGCTGTCCAGGGAGGACCTGGACGCGCTGGTGAAATACCTGAAGAAACTGCGACAGCAGTAGGTTTTCGTGGCATGCCTCTTGCGAAAAGGTGACGAGGCAGCAGCGGTCCTTTCCTTCCCACACCGGAGGTCCCGACCCAAGATCAACCTTTGTAGAAGGAGGCACCCACCGTGCGAGACGTTCACCCGAGACCCGCCCACGGCACGGCAGAAGACTTCAGACCCCCTCGTGAAGAATCCCAAGGACAGCCCAAGGGCCTGGCGGCCCTGCTCGGCGGCGCCGCGCTGGTCGCCTACGCCGTGTACAAGGGCGCCAGCCGCGGACGGGAGCGAGACGCCCATACCGCCGAATCGCCGGCTCCCCGGCACGAGACCCTCCCCACCCACATCGAGGCCAGCCTCAGCGTCCTGCGCCCGGCCCAGGAGCTCTACTCCTTCTGGCGCCGGTTCGAGAACCTCCCCCGCTTCATGCGGCACCTGGATTCCGTGAGCGAGGCCGGCAACGGCCGCTCCCACTGGATCGCGAAGACGCCGGTGGGCACCCGCGTCGAGTGGGACGCCGAGGTGGTCGACGAGCGTGAAGGCCAGTTCCTCTCCTGGCGCTCCCTACCTGGCTCCCAGGTCCACAACACTGGCTCGGTCCTCTTCGAGCCCCTGCCGAACGACCGCGGCACGATGGTGCGCGCCACGTTCGATCTATCCCCTCCGGGAGGGGCCCCTCCGGGCGGCGCCGCCGGACGGCTCGCGGGCATCGCGACGAGGGCTCTCGGGCCGATCACCAGGCAGCAGGTCCATGAGGATCTCCGCCGCTTCAAGAACCTGATGGAAGCCGGCGAGATCCCCACCACCGACGGCCAGCCCGAGGGCCGGCGCTCCGCCATCAACCCCAGGAACCCGCTCTAGCGGAGGAGGCACATCATGAAAGCGGTCTGCTGGAACGGAACCAACGAAGTCAAGGTCGAGGAGGTCCCCGACCCGAGGATCCTCAACTCCCGGGACGCCGTCCTGCGCGTCACCAGCGCGGCGATCTGCGGCTCGGACCTGCATCTCTATGACGGCTACATCCCCACCATGAAGAAGGGGGACATCCTCGGCCACGAGTTCATGGGCGAGGTGATGGAGGTCGGACCGGGGGTGAAGAACCTCCGGGCCGGAGACCGGGTGGTGGTGCCCTTCAACATCGCGTGCGGCCGGTGCTGGTTCTGCCAGCGCGAGCTGTTCTCGCTCTGCGACAACTCGAACCCCAACGCCTGGATCCCGGAGAAGGCGTACGGCTACTCGCCGTCCGGCCTCTTCGGCTACTCCCACATGATGGGGGGCTACGCCGGCGGCCAGGCCGAGTACGTGCGCGTCCCGTACGCCGACGTGGGAGCCCTCAAGGTCCCCGACGGCATGCCCGACGAGAAGGCGCTCTTCCTCGGCGACATCTTCCCCACCGGCTACATGGCGGCGGAGAATTGTGGGATCCAGCCGGGCGACACGGTCGCGGTCTGGGGCTGCGGCCCGGTGGGCCAGTTCGCCATCCAGAGCGCCTGGATGCTGGGCGCCGAGCGGGTCATCGCCATCGACCGCTTCCCCGAGCGGCTGCTCCTGGCGCAGAGCTGGGGCAGGGCCGAGATCGTCGACTACGAGGAGGTGGACAGCGTCGTCGACACCCTGCGCGAGCTGACCGGCGGGCGCGGTCCGGACGCCTGCATCGACGCGGTCGGCATGGAGGCCCACGGCGACACCCTGGGCGCCATGGTCGACAAGGCCAAGCAGACGGTGCGCCTGGAGACCGACCGGCCGCACGTGCTGCGCGAGTGCCTGATGGCCTGCCGCAAGGGCGGCACCGTGTCGATCCCGGGCGTCTACGGCGGTTTGATCGATAAAATCCCCATGGGCGCCTCGTTCAGCAAGGGGCTGACGCTCAAGATGGGCCAGACCCACACCCACCGCTACATGCGGCCGCTGCTCGAGCGGATCGTGAACGGCGAGATCGACCCGTCGCGGGTGATCTCCCACCAGATGAGCCTGGAGGAGGCACCGGACGGGTACGAGACGTTCAAACACAAGCGGGACCATTGCATCAAGGTCGTGCTCAAGCCGCACTCTCACTCGCACGGCAGTATTGGCGGGAATGGCCGGGAGCATCACGCATGAGCCCGGGCAAGGTTCCGGCGGCCCTGCTGGCAGGGGCCGCCGGCATCGCCGGGATTGGACTGGTGGCGGCGGCGCGCGCGGTGCGCCGCCGTCCGCCCATCTCCTTTCACGACCGCGTGGTCCTGATCACAGGCGGCTCGCGGGGGCTCGGGCTGCTCCTTGCCCGCGAGCTGGCCGGCGAGGGGGCGCGCCTGGCGATCGCGGCGCGCGACCCGGAGGAGCTGGACCTCGCGCGGCGGGAGCTGGCGGCGACGGGCGGGATGCGGGTGCTGGCCCTGCCGTGCGACGTCCGCGACCGGGAGCAGGCCGAGTGGGCGGTGGAGGCCACCCTCGAGCGCTTCGGCCGGCTGGACGTGCTGATCAACAACGCCGGCGTCATCCAGGTCGGGCCGCTGGAGCACATGAGCCTGGAGGACTTCGAGGATGCGCTCAAGATCCACTTCTGGGGTCCGCTCTACCTGGTCCGGGCGGCGCTGCCGCACCTGAAGCGGGAAGGCGAAGGCCGGATCGTCAACGTCTCCTCCATTGGCGGGAAGATCGCGATCCCGCACCTGCTCCCCTACAGCGCCAGCAAGTTTGCATTGACGGGGCTCTCCAACGGGCTGCGGGTGGAGCTGGCGAAGGACGGCGTCTACGTGACCACGGTCTGCCCGGGCCTGATGCGGACCGGCTCGCACGTGCATGCTCTCTTCAAAGGCAAGCGCCGCGAGGAGCTCGCCTGGTTCGCGGTGAGCGACTCGACGCCGCTGACCTCGATCAGCGGACGCCGGGCCGCCCGGCGCATCGTGAACGCCTGCCGGTACGGCGAGCCGCACCTGATCATCACGCCCCAGGCGCGGATCGCCGCGCTGGCGTCGGTGCTCGCCCCGGGCCTGACCGCCCGCGCCCTGGAGGTGGTCAACCGCCTCCTGCCGGAGCCCGCAACCCGCGACGGCGACGAGGCCCGGCCCGGTTGGAAGTACCCCTCCGGCTGGGCTCCCTCGGTCCTCACCCGGCTGTCCGACGAGGCGGCGGTGGAGAACAACGAGCTGCGGGAGGAGGCGGCGGTGGTGTGGGGGAATGGAGGGGACTAGGCCGTTGTCACCATAGAGCTGGCAGATCGCGCCCTCCCTGGGAGCGCTGGCGTCCCGCCGGCATGTCCGGAGGAATTGGCGGAACGCCGGCAATTGTCGCCGCCCCCGCAAGAAGGCCGGCGGGACGCCAGCGGTCCCAGGAAAACGCGCCGCTCTCACGGTATTGGCGATCCGGCAATTCAAGCACCCCCCCTTCAACCACACTTCCGCCGCGTTGCCACATGGCACAAGGGCTGTGCCCTA